>JAFNAJ010000161.1 GCA_017860085.1 Acidobacteriota bacterium
TGGGCTTCGGCTTCGACGAAGTGCGCCAAGTCGCGCACGACGTGATTGAGCGGTGTGGGCTCTCGCTCGAGGGCTGGCAGACGCGCGAACAGCAGGTACTCGTCCGTCAGGGCATGCAACCGCTCGGCCTCGACCTTGATGGACGACACCAGCCCGCGCACCTCGCTCATGCCAGGCATCGAGCAGGCGCCGAGCTCCTCCTCGAGCAGCTCGGTGTTGAGCACGATCGAGCTCAGCGGGTTGCGGACCTCGTGGGCGATCTGCGCGGCGAGCCTGGAGAAGTCGGCGAGGCGGTTGCGCCGGGCCTCGCACTCGGCCACCTTGGCGCGAAGGGCCAACTCGTCGCGGACCCGTCGTGCCTCGTGCTCAGCCGAGACGCGCCGCGATCGCGAACGAATCAGCAGATGTCCGCCGCCCAGCGCAACCAGCGCCAGCGCTAGCAGCAGGAACTCGACGCCCGGCGAGACATGCCGGTAAAGAAACGCCGCGAGCGCGAGGGCGGCCACGGCGGGCACGAGCAGGACACCGTTGGACGCGACCCAACCCCGGAAGATGCCAGGCGTATCCGACTCGAGGCGGGACTCGGGCGACCGGCTGAGCGCGTCGGTGTCGCCGCACTCCCCGGTGCTCGCCGCATCGGCCAGCGAGACGAAATCGGCACACCAGGCCGCAGCAACCGGGTCGGGCAGGCGGTTGACACCGGCCTGCAACTCACCACCCTGAGGCGCGTCGCGCGCGCCGCGACGAAGCGTCGGCCGGACTGCCGCTGCCTCACGCATGGCGGGATTGGATGTTCGCAAAGGGGGTGCCAGTGGGTTCCCTCTCATCCAAGTGGCAAAACGAGCAATAAATATCATATTTATCAATAACTTGTAGACATGCATCGAAAGCGGCGATCCGCCCTGAGCTGACAATTTGTCACGACCGCCGGGCTTCCGGCGGTTGCGTTCCTGACGGTTTGGCGGGCCTGGCGCAGGGAGGCCGTGACAAATTGTCATGACTAGCGAGCGTCACATGGACAACATGGCAGACGTCTCGAGGCCTCCGCGTGCTCGCGGGTCCGCGCCGCAGCGACGCTCGTCCGCAACCGACTGCATTCATTGAGCTTGTTAGACCGTGACCGGCGGAGTCCATCCACCGTCGGTCATGGCACTCCGCTTGCGGTTGGGCTGCAGGATGTCCGTCAGCTTGGGGGATCGGCTTCATCCAGGGGGCAATTGCCATGATCAAACCGCGTTCGCCGGCTTCGCTCGTCGCGGCCCTGCTGCTGGTCGCGTCGGGCGCTGTCGCGCAGACGGCCCGGCCGGTGGCCACGGCCGTCGGCCAGGACACGTGCGTGACGTGTCATGAAGACGTGGCCAAGCAGTTCGAGCGCTCAGCGCACGGCGCGCTGGCCGCGTGGGAGGTGCCCGGCAGCCTGTCTCGTTGCGAGTCCTGCCACGGTGCGGGCAGCCTGCACGTCGAAGCCGGCGGTGACGCCACGAAGATCCGCGGATTGAAGGAGGCCTGGGGGCCCGAGGCTGTTGAAACCTGTCTCACGTGCCATCGGAACGGCAAGGGGATGGAGTGGGTGGGCAGCACTCACGCCCAGAGCGGTGTGGCCTGTGGCGCCTGCCACAAGATCCACCAGTCCCGACAGGTGTTCGGGGCGCTCACGAAGGCCGAGGGCATGGCGCCGGCTCACGCGACGGCACCGGCGGCGCGCGGCTCCCTTGCTCGTCAGGACTCACCCCTGGGCAAGGGCGAGGCGCAGACCTGCTACGAGTGCCACAAGGAGCAGCGTGGTCAGTTCATGTCGAGCTCGCACCACCCGGTGCGGGAGGGGTTGATGACGTGCAGTTCGTGCCACGACGTGCACGGGCGGGGCGTCGGCCTCCTCAAGACCGACGAGCGCGTTAATGAGCTGTGCACCACCTGTCACGCGAGGCAGGCTGGGCCGTTCGTCTTCGAGCACGCGCCCGTCACCGAGAGCTGCCTCACCTGCCATGCGCCGCACGGCACGGTGGCGAACAACCTGCTGAAGCAGGGCGAACCGTTCCTCTGCCTGCAGTGCCACGAGATGCATTTCCACAACGCACGCCTGACCCCGACGACGCCGTACTCGCTACCGTCCGGCTCGGCGACCAACCCCAATGGCGCCACCAGCTTCATGGCGGCCTACAACACGCGCTGCTCGAACTGCCACGTCAAGGTGCACGGTTCCGACCTGCCGTCGCAGGGCGTGAGCGGGCGCGGCGGCGCGCTGACGCGATGAGGAGGCCCATCATGCGCAAGCGAAGCACGTTCTTCAGCGTGGTGACGGCACTCATCGCATCAGCCACGATCGCGGTGGCGCAGACGCCATCGACACCGGCCGCGCCCGCCATCCAGACGCCCGCGCCGGCGGCGTCCACGACTGCGTCCGGGATCAACTGGGAGGGGGCCGTCACGTTCGGTGGCATCGGCACGAGCACCGACGGCTACCAGGGGCGCGTGGCCGAGTACACGGTCACCGACGAGGACGCCCTCGCCGCCATTCGTTTCATGACCTGGGGCGAGAACGGCGGATTCCGGTACGACGTCTCGGTGTTCAATGGCGGTGATGCACGCAACCAGCGCTACGCGGCGTACCTGGACTTCAGCCGTCTCGTGAAGGCACGCGTCACGTATCGCCAGTTCCCTCACCGGCTCGACCACGATCCCCTGACCTACGTCGACGGAGGCTCGCCCCTAGGGGGCACGTTCATCGTCCGCCACACCGACACCGACCCTGGCGCAGCCTACAGGGTCGGCTACGGCGAGTTCGACGCGGGCGTCGATCTGAACCTGCGCAACGTGCAGTTCTTCCTGGGGCACCGACGCGAAACCCGCAGCGGCTGGCACCAGGCGCTGACCACCGCGCACTGCGCCAACTGTCACGTGGTCGGGTTCTCGCAGAAGATGGACGAGCTCACCAGCGATCTCACGGCCGGTGCACGGGCGCACGTCGGGCCGCTCGCCCTCGAGTACACGTTCCTGAATCGGAACACGGAGGACAGCGCCGACCCGATCCAGTACACCTACGACGACGCCGTGCAGCCGGCAACGCTGCAGGACATCTTCACGAACCGGGTGCAGTACGACGCGGGCAGCGGGCCGCTGCCGGTCTCGGCCGATCCTGAGATTCGGAAGTACAGCAACACGCTGCGCGCACGGTTCGGCCTGCCCGGCAACGGCGCGATCTACGGGAATTTCACGCAGTCGAGCACGAAGAACGAGACGCAGGGCCTGTCATACGACTACACGGGCGCGTTCGGCCGGTTCTTCCTGCCGATCGGTCGGTGGGCGTCGCTCCGGGCCGACTTCCGCCGCTACAGCATCGACAACGACAGCGTGTTCGTGAACGTCATCGAGCCGGTCGCGGTGGCCGGCCTGGCGGCGGGGAAGACGTACTCGGAGGCTTTCCCCAACGCGTTGCCGGCCACGTTCGACTTCACGCGCGAGTCGTCGCTGAATCGCACGCCCACGGAACTGGGTGTCGAGTTCGGCGTCCGACCAGCCAAGCGCACGTTCCTACGGTTCGGGTACGGCTGGCAGGAGGTTGAACGCGACTACTTCGAGGTGGAGAAGACCACCACGAACACGATCTACGTGGCGGGCCGGAGCCAGATGGGAATCGCCAACGCGCGGTTCCGGTTCCAGTACGAGGACATCAACGACCCGTTCCTCTACAAGCACGCCGCGTGGCCGGAGATCCTGCAGCCGTACATGAGTCCGGGGAACTCCCCGCTGACAGGCCTCCAGTACTACTCCATGTACGAGTCGCGGCAAGCCGATCTGACGGCGTTCCCTACCAAGAACGCCTTCTTCGAGGGGGCGGTCACGTTTGCCCCCAACGCGCGCACCGCGATCACCGCGCACTATCGCTGGCGCGACGCACAGAACGACGAACTCAACGCGGGGCTCGGCGGCTTCAACTCGGAGTGGGGTCGGACGGTCAGCGCGCCAGGCGTTGACGTGTGGATCGGGGCCGACGATCACTGGGCCCTCACCGCGGGCTACACCTACAACCGCGAGGAACTGGACACGATGTTCAGTACCCTCGCCTTCAATGGTTGAGCGGCCGGCATCACGGGGGGCCAGTTTGGTTCCCGATTCGACATGGCCGGCTACGAGCAGCACAACCACAACGCCTGGGTGGGTGTCCAGGTGTACCCCACGTCGCGAACGGAGGTGTTCGCGAACCTTCTCTGGAACCGGGCCGACGCGACCATTCGCGACTTCGGCTACGACGGCGGTCCGTACACCGCCCAGTTGGTGGGGCTCGATTTCCCGCTGCACTCGGCATCGATGGCCGGCTTCTCGGACCTCGACTTCGGGCAGGTGGGGCTTGGTGGTGGCGTGAACGTGCGGATGACCGACCAGCTCATCCTCAACGCGCTGCTCAACTACAGCAAGGTTGACGACAAGCAGCCTTACATCGAAGACGTGACGGGGAGTTACTTCCAGTTCTTCGGCGGCGTGAGCTGGGTCTTCTAGTTCCGCCGTTGACTTGAGGCGCCGTCGGCTCTCAGTGATCAGTTGTCGGCACGAACCTGGGCTTCGGCTGATGGCTGAGAGCTGACGGTGTCATCACTCCGGGTAAATGCCGCCCTGCTCCTTCGGCCTGGCGGGATGATCTCGATTCCTAGATGGCCTAATCTCAGGCGCCTTGGAGTGCCTCCTCGAGCGCCTCGTGCACCTTGCCGACCATCTTGGCGCCGGGATTGACGAGCGTCTTGTCGCCCTCGTCCTTCCACTTCGAGGGACAGACCTCGTTGGTCTTCCGCTTCATGTAGAGATTGGCCTTGAACTTCCGGAGCAGTTCGTCGATGTTCCGGCCAAGGTTGTAGAAGTTGACCTCGGTGCACAGCAGGGTGCCCTCGGGGTCGATCATGAAGGTGCCCCGCAGGGCCAGTCCCGTCTTCTCGTCGTAGACGCCGAACATCCGTGACACGTTGCCGGTGGGATCGGCCGCCATCGGGTAGTTCACGCGCTCGAGCTCCTTCTCACAGCGCTTCCACGCCAGGTGGACGAACTCCGTGTCGGTGCTCACGGTGACCACGTCGCAGCCCATCCGCACGAACCGGTCGTTCTGCTCTGCCAGAGCAGCAAACTCGGTCGCTCAAACGAAGGTGAAGTCGGCCGGGTAGAAGAAGAGCACGGTCCAGCGCCGCCTCTCCATCTGCTGGGCCATCGAGAACCTGCCGAATTCGTCCTTGGTCGGGTCATAGGTGGTGAGCTCGAAGAGCGGCACCTTCTGCCCGAGCCTCACGATGGTGGGCACGTCGGTCATCAGCACACCTCCGAATTCGCGAGGGTCGCGGTTGTCGGGCCCTTTCCTGGGGGATGGCCGGGCCAAGGGGGGCACAAAAACGCTGCTTCCACGTTACCAGATGTGGCGGCGTCAGGTTCTAGGCTCCCAATGTGCTCTTGAGGGACTCGAGCGCCTCGACGGGCTTGGTCTTCTTACCGCCCAGCGCCGCCACAACCTCGGCCTCGATGGCCTCCTCGATCTTGAGCAAGGCGTCGATCTCCCTGTCCACGGGGTGGCCGGCCCCGAGCAGCGCCGCTCGCAGGTTTGGCGCGCCGCTCGCCCGGTCGACGTCGAGGTATGTCAGCACCACCTGGGCCATGTCCTGCCCGGTCGTCGCCATCACCCGGTGGAGCCACGCAACGCCCGCGTTGTTCACCAGGTAGTTGACGACGCCGGTCGCGATGATCTCGCGCTTGAGGGGGTGCTTCTCGAAGTGCGCGGCATGCTGCTCCCTCAGACGCCTGGGGAAGTACTCGTCGAGGAACGGCCGCGCCAGGTCGCCGTCGACCGCCTGGGTCTTCAAGACCTCGCGAAACGCCCAGTTCTTCACATGACCCAGCAGCACCGCGAGCACCGGTCTCGGCAGGCCTCTCGTTTTCGCCGGGCTGCCCATCAACTCTTCGCGTGTCGGCAGGGCGTCGTCGTTGCGATTGACGATGCCAGCCGAGACCAGATCGTCCATGAGGCCCACGAAGGCGTCGTACTGGGCCCGCGAGCGCGCCGTGTCGAGCGAGAGTGCGCGGGCCTGGTTCGCGTTGTCGGCCAGCACCAGGTCCGACACCTCGTCGGTCATGTCGACCAGCAACTGGTTACGGTCGGCGCGACTGCGGATCACGCCCGTGCGCACCAGCAAGTCGAGCAGGATCTTGAGGTTCACCTCGTGATCCGACATGTCGACGCCGCCCGAGTTGTCCACGGCGTCGGTGTTGACGAGGCCGCCGTTGACCCAGTACTCGATGCGCGCGCGCTGCGTGAGCCCGAGGTTGCCACCCTCGCCAACCACCCTGGCTCTCAAC
>JAFNAJ010000162.1 GCA_017860085.1 Acidobacteriota bacterium
CTCGAGGCTGTCGGGGTCGGTCGCCGAGGCGAGCTCCTTTCGCCGCAGGATGTGGACGGCGCCGACCGCGCCCATCACGGCGATCTGCGCGTTCGGCCAGGCGAAGGCGAGATCGCTGCGCATCTGCTTCGAGCACATGGCCACGTACGCTCCGCCCATGGCCTTCCGCGTGACGATCGTGATCTTGGGGACCGTGGCCTGGCAGAAGGCGTAGATCACCTTCGCGCCGTGCCGGATGATGCCGTAGTGCTCCTGGTCGACGCCCGGCAGGTACCCCGGCGTGTCCACGAAGGTCACGACAGGCACGTTGAAGGCGTCGCAAACGCTCACGAAGCGGGCGATCTTGTCGCTCGAGTCGATGTCGAGCGCGCCCGCGAGGTGCGTGGGCTCGTTGGCCACGATGCCGACGGAGTGGCCGTCGAGCCTCGCGAAGCCGACGATCGCATTCCGCGCGAAATACGGGTGGATCTCGAGGAAGCTGTCGCGATCGAACACCGCGTCGATCACCTCGTGCATGTCGTACGGCTCGTTCTCGACCGCGGGCACGATGCTGTTGAGCGCTTCCTCCATCCGGTCCGCTGGATCGTGCGGGACGACCTGGGGCGGGTCCTCCGTGTTGTTCTGCGGCAGGTAGGACAGCAACACCTTCACCAGGTCGATGGCCTGGTTCTCGCTCTCGGCGAGCAGGTGCGCCACGCCGCTGCGGCTGTTGTGCACCACGGGTCCGCCGAGTTCCGTCGCATTCACCTGTTCGCCCGTGACCGCCCGTATGACCTCCGGCCCGGTGATGAACATGAAGCTCGTCTGCCGCGCCATGATCACGAAGTCCGTCAGGGCTGGCGAGTAGACGGCTCCGCCGGCGCAGGGACCGAGCACGACCGAAATCTGCGGGATGACGCCGGACGCGAGCACGTTCCTCGTGAACATCTCGCCGTACGCGGCCAGACTGCGCACGCCTTCCTGGATCCGCGCACCGCCCGAGTCGTTGAGCCCGATGATCGGGATGCCGCTCTCAATCGCGAGGTCGTGCACCCGGCAGATCTTCTGGGATTGCACCACGGACAGCGACCCGCCGAGGACGGTGAAGTCGTGCGCGAACACCGCCACGCGACGGCCGTTCACCTTGCCGAAGCCCGCGACGACGCCGTCCCCGGGAAAACGCTGGGAGGCCATGCCGAAGTCGGAGCAGTTGTGCGTGGCCAGCGCGCCGATCTCCTGGAACGACGCGTCGTCGAGCAGCAGCGCCAACCGCTCGCGCGCGGTGAGCTTGCCGCGCTTGCGCTGGTCTTCCACGCGCTGTGGCCCGCCTCCGGCGAGGGCCTTCTCCCGCATCTCACGCAATTGGGTGAGCAGGTCGCTCATCGCCTTCCTCCCTGACAGCTTCGAGTCGTCTGGTCAGTATGGGTCCCTGGGCTTCGACCAATGTGCTCGACGGCCGCCGGGCACGCCTGACTGCGCGAGCCTGCCCAGCGGCAAGCGCGCCGGTGCCTAGAACGATACGTCCATTCGTGTCCTTTGGAACATCGGCAGCACCGAGCCACTGGACCGTCGACCGACATCCCGGCTGCCCCCTCAGAACGCACGTGGGGATCAGGATCATCAGTCACGAGCCGCGCAGCCAGGCAGTCGTCATTCGGTTATGCTTACAGTCCACTGCACGTTCGGCCGCACCGATGGCTGACCCTCTCGGTCTTGCGTCTGGCGTCGTCCGCCTCGTCGCGCTCTGGATGGGGGCGATCGTCGCGTTCATGCTGCTGGCAACCGCCAATTCCGGCGGCTACCGCTTCGGCGTGGGCATCCCGGCCATCCTGGACGCACTTCAACCCGAGCTCTTTCCGCGCGACGGCCTCGTGTTCGGGCCGCAGGCGCGCCTGCTGCCGTTCGACGAGTTGACCGCGAGCGTGATGGCCATCACCGGCCTATCGCTGCCGGCGATCTTCGCCGCCCTGTACGTGCTGACGCTCATCCTCATCCTCGCGGGAGCCTGGGGCATCGGCCAGGCCCTCTACGGGCACGCGTGGTCCGTCGTCGCCCTGGCAGCCGCCCTGACGCTGCGTCATGCGATTGCGCGGGGCGCGGTCAACACGCTCGAGGGCTACGCGCATCCGCGGATGCTCGTTTTCGGCCTCGGTGCGGTGGCGCTGGCGGCGTGGCTGCGCGGCCACGCGCGCGTCGCGCTGGGCCTCGCGATCGCGAGCCTCGTCGTCCACCCGACCACCGCCGTCTTCTTCGTCATCTGGATTGGCGTCGCCGCGGCGGTCGACCAGGCGCAGATGCGCCGCTGGCTGCTCCTGGCGGCGGCCGTCGGCGCCGCGATCGGAGTCGTGGTACTAGTGAACCCGCCGAGCGGCGCGCCGCGCGTCATGGACCATGCCTGGGTCGCGGTGTTCGCCGGGAAGTCTTACGTCTTCCCCTCCGAGTGGCCGGCCGACGTGTGGCTGCTCCACCTGGCCTATCCCGCGGTGATCCTGGGACTCTATCGATGGCGCGCTCGCCTGGGCGTGGCCGTGCCGCGCGAGCGGGGCCTCGTCGCCGGCGTGCTGGTTCTCGTGGGATTTTGCCTGCTGGCTCTGCCCTTCGTGGCAGCGCGCTTCTCGTTCGCGGTGCAGGTGCAGCCGTCCCGGGTGTTCTGGATGGCCGACTTGATGGCGACCGTCTACCTGATCTGGCTGGCCGCGGAGAGCCCCTGCGTCGCGCGGTTCCAGGCACGCGGACTGGCGCCGATGCTCGTCGCAGCCCTGCTCGTGCTGGCCAGCGCCGCACGCGCCGCCTACGTGATGGTCGTCCTGCATCCGGAGCGACGGCTGGTGCAGGCAGATTTGCCGCACACGCCTTGGACCGAGGCCCTTGGCTGGATTCGTGCGCACCGGCCGGCCGACACGCACCTCCTGCTCGATCCCAGGCACGCCTGGACCGTGGGCGCCAGTGGCCGCGTGGTCGCGGTGCGCGATGTCCTGCTCGAGGACGACACGGACACGGCCATGGCGTTCTATTCGCGCGACCTGGCGATGCGGATCGCGGAGCGGCGGGCAGCGGTGGGTCGGTTCGACGCCCTGGACGAGGGCCGGGCCCTCGCCCTGGCGCGACGCTACGATCTGCACTACCTGGTGTCGAGCGCGGCGCTCGCGCTGCCCGTCGCGTTCCAGAGCGACGGGGTGCGCGTATACGCGCTGCAACCGCCCGGCTCGCCCACGACGCCGGTTCCGTGAAACTGTCGGCGCGCGCGTCGTACGCCAGGGCCTGGCCGTGCACGAACCGGTACCGCCTGCCGGACGTTGAAGATTAATGCGGGTGTGCGCGGCGTCGACCCTCAAGGCGCCTCGGGTGTCCGTCTCAGCCGGATCGACCCACTGCCCGACCTGACCTGCACGGATGGACCGCCCGTGCCGAGCGCGCCGGCAACGTGCCGCTTGTCGATCGTGCCCGTGACGTCGAGTTCCTCGACGCGCACGCTGCCGGATCGGGTCGCGACGTCGAGCGCCGCCGCCGAGGCCGGATCGAGCGCGAGGTCGACGCTGCTCGAACTGGTCGTGATCTGCCACGGGCGCTGCGGCCGCCCGGAGACCGACACGTGACCGCTTCCGGTCTCGACGCGGAGGCCGCCGTCCACGCCATACAGGCTGACGGCGCTCGACTGCGTGCGCACGTGCACGTCGCCGGGACCGCTGAAGGTTGCCTTGACCGCGCCGCTGCCGGTGGCCGCCTCGAGCGACGCGGCGATTCGCTCGAACGTCAGCCCGCCGCTTTCCGTGGTCGCGTGGACGGATCCGCCCACGCCAGTGGCGGACACCGCTCCGGACCCGCTCTTGACTTGGAGGTCGGCGCCCAGGTCGCGTAGGGTGATGGATCCCGACCCGCTCTCGACGGAGACGGCGCGGGTGGTCCCGGTGACGCTCACGGCGCCTGAATCCGTGCGGACGACGAGGGCGGTGGCCGGCGGCACTCGCACTTCGTAGCCGAGCGTGACAGCGGCCCGGGCGCGCGCATCGGCTGGCGGCCTCAGCACGAGCGTCGACCCCTCGCTGGTGATGGGCGGTGCCTCGGCCGTTGCCCGCGCCAGCGCGTCGGCGTCGGGCGGGACGGCCCATCCGATGCGGACGCGGGCCGTGCCGCCAACGACCACTTCCCCCGGCGCCCCGGCGACGATGGAGATACCCCCGCGCTCGGTGTGCACGTCGAGGGTGACGAGCCCCTCAGCCGGGAGCCGCTTCTCGAAGTGGTGGACCTGTGCGAGGCCGGGGTGGGCCGTGAGCGTGAGGACGGCGAGGAGCACTGCGGTGCGCATGGCCGCATAGTACACCGGTGCGCGTGCACTTGGTCCGCGCCGCTGAACCACGTCCGCGCGCGCGTGACGCTCCTACTTCACCGGAACGGAGAGGCCCTCGAGCGGGCACCAGCCGGCCGCCAGGCTGACGACGCGGAGTGCCGACGCCTGCGTCAGTCGAAACACTTTCCGCGGCCAGACAGCCCCTGTTCGATACTTCTGCAGTCCGCAACTCGTTGGCAGGCCTGGACGGGCGCCGACGCGCCAGCACTGTCAATGATCCGAGCCAGCCTGGAGGAGATTCGGGCGAGAGGTGCCGTCCTCGCCTGACAGCGCACGTCCGGCCAGGTGCGCCTCACCCGTCTCGACACCGCGCGACGCTGGCGCCCTCTTCGGCAAACCTCAGCGCGATGGCGCGCCCGATGCCGCTGCCGGCGCCCGTGACCCAGGCGACTTGCCCCGTAAACCGCCGTTGCCGCGTGCCCATGGGAGTTGCATGATAGTCCGGACGTTGCCGGCGGATGCGCACGGCGCTCCGCCCGCCCTTTCAGGCCCCCTCTGGAGGAACGCGACCATGCGACCGCGATCGTCGTTTCGCCTCGGCTCGGCGGTGCTGCTCTGGGCGGCGTTGGCCGCCTGCGCGCTCTCGACCGTCGCTTCCGGACAGTCCGTGCCCAAGAGGCGTGCGCTGGTCGTCTGGGGCGGCTGGGAGGGGCACGAGCCCAAGAAGGCGGTGGACATCTTCGTGCCTTGGCTGCAGCAGCAGGGGTTCGACGTCGTGCTGTCGAATTCGCTCGACTCCTACCGTGACGAGGCGACGATGAAAGGCCTGGCCCTGGTTGTCCAGAGCTGGACCATGGGGCAGATGACGCCCGACCAGGAGAAGGGGTTGCTCAACGCGATACGCGGCGGCACGGGCCTGGCGGGGTGGCACGGCGGGTTGTCCGACGCGTTCCGCGCCAACCCGGAGTACGAGTTCATGGTGGGCGGCGCATTTGCGGCGCACCCCGGCGGCATCGTCGACTACGAGGTGAACCTGTCGCGCCCGGACGATCCGCTTACGCGGGGGCTGACCGATTTCGCGATGAAGTCGGAGCAGTACTACATGCTGGTGGACCCGAACGTGGAGGTGCTGGCGACGACGACGTTCCGGGGGGCGGCGGCGAAGGCCGCGCCGTGGATCGAGGGAGCGGTGATGCCGGTGGCGTGGAAGAAGCTCTACGGCAAGGGCCGGGTGTTCCACACCACGCTCGGACACGTGGCTGCCGACTTCGACGTGCCGCAGGCGCGCGAGATCGTCAAGCGCGGCCTGCTGTGGGCGGCGCGCGTCGAGGGCGCCGGCGACGATCCCAGGCCGACGAACCCGTACCGGGCCAAGTGACCCCTCAGGGCGTGGTCCATTCCCCGCGCCGGTAGTGAGGTGACCAATGCGGCCGTTCGAGATGGCTCTCCTGACCGTGGTCGCAGTCGTCGGGCTGCTCGGCCACGCCATGGCCCGACATCGACACCGACGCAACGAGAACGACGCAACGAGAACGACGGCGGCGCGCATGCGAGCAATTCACCCACAAAGAACACTCCCGTCGCGTTTATGATGGGAGGCCATGACACACCGCCTGATTCTCGCCTCGCTTGTCTGTGTGGTGTCGCTCACTGCCTCCCTGGCGCTCGCCCAGCCCGCCCCGCCGCAGCCGCCCGCGCGCGCCGCGGCCGAAAAGGCCGGGAACGAGGCCGCCCTCCTTCCCGACGACCCGGTCGTCACCCAGCACACCGCCCGCATCAAGGGCGAGTCGGTGAGCTACACGGCTGAGGCCGGCTGGCTGCCCATCCGCATCGACGGGAAGACCGTGGCGAAGATGTTCTACATCGCCTACACGCGCAACGGCGTGCAGGACCTCGCGCGGCGTCCGCTGATCTTCTCCTTCAACGGCGGGCCCGGCACGGCGTCGGTCTGGATGCACATGGGCTACACGGGCCCGCGCCGGGTCGTCTACGACGAGGAGGGTTTCGCGCTGATGCCCCCGGGCACGCTCGAGGACAACCCGCACTCGATCCTCGACGCCGCCGACATCGTCTACATCGATCCCGTGGCCACCGGCTTCAGTCGCATGCTGGAGGGCGAGGACCTGCACAAGTTTCACGGCACGATTCCCGACGTCGAGTCGGTGGCCGAGCTCATCCGGCTGTTCATCGTGCGCCACGACCGCTGGGCCTCGCCGAAGTTCGTCATCGGCGAAAGCTACGGGACGACGCGCGCGGCGGCGCTGGCGGGGCTGCTCGTCGAGCGTCACCAGGTCTACCTGAACGGGGTCATCCTCGTGTCGATGACGGACCTCGGGATCGAGAAGGGCCCGGACGTCGCGTTTGCGACATCGCTGCCGCAGATGACGGCCACGGCCTGGTATCACAAGCAGTTGGGCGCCGAGCTGCAGGCACGCCCGCTGCGCCAGGTGCTCGACGAGGTGGAGGTGTTTGCGCTCGGCGACTACCTGGCTGCGCTCGTGCAGGGCGACAGGCTCGACGCCGCGAGGCGCACGGCCATCGCCGAGCGCGTGGCGCGCTACACGGGCCTCACGCCGGCCTACGTGCTGTCGGCGAACTTGAGAATCAGCACGCGCCGCTTCTGGAAGGAGCTGCTCCGCGACCAGCGGCTCACCGTGGGCCGTCTCGACAGCCGGTACCTGGGCGTCGATCTCGATGCGGCGGCGGAGAATCCCGAGTACGATCCCGCGATCGCCGACTGGAACGGCCCGTTCGCCAACGCCGTCAACCGCTACCTGCGCGAGGAGCTCAAGTTCGATCCCGACCTTCAGTACAACATCTGGGGCAACGTCAGGCCGTGGGATCGGACGTCGCCCACGCCCCCCGGGGAGATGCTCCGCACCGCGATGCGCGCCAATCCCTACCTGAAGGTCATG
Source organism: Acidobacteriota bacterium (assembly GCA_017860085.1). Classification (GTDB taxonomy): domain Bacteria; phylum Acidobacteriota; class Vicinamibacteria; order Vicinamibacterales; family JAFNAJ01; genus JAFNAJ01. The sequence goes on from JAFNAJ010000162.1 coordinate 7,183, forward strand.
GTGCAGGCGGGCTACTACGACGCCGCCACCGACTACTTCGGGGCCCAGTACACGATGTCGCACCTGCAGCCCGGCGGCGAGTTCCGCGATCGATTCCGGTTCCGCTACTACGAGAGCGGACACATGATGTACCTGCGCAAGGCGGATCTCGCCACATCGAACGACGATCTGCGCCAGTTCATCCGCTGGGCGCTCGAGGGCGTGCCCGATTACCCGCGAAAGGCGCGGTAGGGGTCAGATCGTGACTCTCCGCATTCTCCTCATCTGGCACCGGCGCATGCCCTCATGCCGTTAGTTTCCGGCGCCCGTCTCGGCCCGTACGAAATCGTCGCGCCCCTCGGAGAGGGCGGGATGGGCGAGGTCTACCGCGCCACCGACACCAGGCTGCGGCGCGATGTCGCCATCAAGATCCTGCCCGCCGAGTTCACCGGCGATGCCGAGCGCCTGGCGCGCTTCGAGCGCGAGGCGCAGCTGCTTGCCCAGCTCCACCACCCGAACATCGCGTCGGTGTTCGGGCTCGAGGAGACCACCTTGTCGACCAGCACGGGCGAGGTGGTCGTGCGCGCCCTCGTCATGGAACTGGCCGAGGGCACCACGCTGGCCGAGCGCATCGCGAGCGCCGGGCCGATGTCCATGGCCGACGCGTTGCCGATTGCGCGGCAGATGGCCGATGCGCTCGACGCGGCGCACGAGAAGGGCATCGTGCATCGCGACCTCAAACCGCAGAACGTCAAGGTGACGCCAGACGGCACCGTGAAGGTGCTCGACTTCGGCCTCGCGAAGGCCATGGACCCGGCGACCGAGGCGGGGCTGCGGGGCTCCGGTCGGCAGGCAGCGCGTCGGCCGAGTCGCCCACGATGCTGAGCCCGGCGCACGTGACCCGCGCGGGCTGGATTCTCGGTACCGCGGCCTACATGGCGCCGGAGCAGGCCCGCGGGCGGGCGGTCGACAAGCGCGCCGACATCTGGGCATTCGGCGTCGTGCTCTACGAGATGCTGACGGGGCGGGTGCTGTTCGACGGCGAGACCGTCTCG
>JAFNAJ010000163.1 GCA_017860085.1 Acidobacteriota bacterium
GGAACCGCCGGAGGTCGACGCACTGCGCGTCGCGGACGGGGTGTACCTGTCGACGTCACCCGACCTCCTGCGCCAGCTGATCGAGACCGGCTCCGATCGAACGCGCGTGCTGACGGGCTACGCCGGCTGGGGCCCGGGCCAACTCGACGAAGAGCTCGCGGCCTCGGCGTGGCTGACGAGCGACGTCGAGGCAGACCTCATCTTCGACACGCCTGCGGAGCGCATGTGGGAGGAGGCCATCCGTCGCCTGGGCGCCGATCCCGCGCTGCTGCAGGTGGGCCACGGCGTTCACTGACCAGGCCTCGCTGCCGGAATCCCGGCGGTGTCCCCGCGGCCCGCGGATCGCCGGCTTGCGTCGGGGCGCAACTTAACCCCATACTCCGCAAGCGGATGGAGCGGGACGCCAGCCGCCTGGCCACGACCAGACCGCTGGCATCGGCCTTGCGCCACGTTCCTCAGCTGGGTGACCCGCACCGCGCGTTGTCGGCGCCAGGAGGCGGGCAGGGGCGAGTGTCCGGAGGAGAGCCACGATGCGGATCAGTGCGATGTTGGGAGCGATGGCCTTGGTTGTCGGACTCGTGTCGACGGCGACCATCAACGGGCAGGAGAGCGCCCCGCAGGGGGTGGAAGGCTACGTGTGGGACGGCGCCTGCAAGGAGTGCCACGAAGCCATCCACGAGTCGTGGAACGCGACGAAGCACGCCACGGCGATCAATCGCCTCAGCGCTGACGAGCGCAAGGGCACGCAGTGCATCGGGTGTCACGTCACGGGGCCGAAGGAAGCCGTGATGGTCGACAGCAAGATGGTGAACGCCAACGTCCAGTGCGAGTCGTGCCACGGCATCGGCAAGGCCCACGTCGAAGCCGCCAAGGCCGGCAACGCGGCGTCAGCCAGGCTCACCAAGAGGCCGGCGGCGGCGCTGTGCCAGACGTGCCATAACGACAAGAGCCCGCACTACAAGGGCTTCTACTACAACGCCCTCGTCGGACTGGTCCACAAGAAGTAGATCGCGTCATCGCCCGTTCGAGGGGCCGGCCACCTCGCCCAGGCGCTCCGGCAGATCGGCGATCACGTAAGCCATCACCGCCACGGCCCCGACCGCCCGCGATACGTTGAACGGGTCGATGCGGTCCACCGTGTCGGCCGGTGTGTGGTGGACCAGGAAGTAGTCGCCGCCAGAATTGAGCGACATCGACGCGATGCCCCCGGCTTCCACACTCGGGCCGATGTCGGCCCCACCGCCCGACGGAAGCACGCGGTCGAGCCCGATGCCGTTGAGCAGCGACGCGACCGTGTTCACCACCGTCCGTGCCTCGTCCGATCCCGTGAAGCCGAACCCCTGCAGATCGAACAGGCCGATGTCGGACTCCAGCATGAGCACGTGGTTGGCCAGCTGGTCGCGGTGGCGGTCGCGATAGCCGAGTCCTCCACGCAGCCCGTTCTCCTCGTTGGTGAAGAGCACCACCCGCACGGTGCGCCGTGGGCGCAGGCCGAGCCTCTTCATCAGGCGCACGGCTTCCCACGTGACGATGCACCCGCCGGCATCGTCGGACGCGCCGGTGCCGACGTCCCACGAATCGTAGTGGCAGCCGAGCGCGACGATCTCGTGGGGGCGCTCGCGGCCCACGATCTCGCCCACGACGTTGGCCGAGTCGACGTCTGGCAGCGTGCGGGCCTCCATCGTGAGCTTCAGCCTCAAGCGCACGCCCCGGCTTTGAAGCCTGTGGAGCGCGGCGGCATCCTCTGCCGAAACGGCGGCCGCGGGAATGGTGGGGGCGTCGGGTGCGTACTGCAGGCCACCGGTATGGGGCGTCCGCAGGCCCATGGGGCCGACAGAGCGGATCAGCGCTGCCGCGGCCCCGAGGGCGGCCGCCCGCGAGGCGCCGCTGCCTCGATAGCGCACGGTCTCGCCGTACGTGGTGTAAGGCACGTCGAACACCACGATGCGCCCGCGCACGTCGGCCGCGCGCTGATGGAGCTCATCGAAACTCGACACGACGATGGCGTCGGCCTCGAGGCCATCAGCAGGCGTGCCGACGCTGCCGCCGAGCCCGAGCATGACGAGTGGACGCGGGAACGGGGCGACCACGTGGAGCGACTCGCGCCCGCGCACCCACCGTGGCACCATCACCGGCTCGGCGCGGACGTTCTCGAGCCCGTCGGCCTTCATGGTGGCCAGCGCCCACTCGATGGCGGCGTCGAGCGCGGGCGTCCCACTCAACCGAGGGCCGAACGTGTCGGTGACTTCGGCGATGCGATGCCACGCGAAGCGATCCGCAAGGGCTGCCCCGACCAACCGGCTGGCCGGCTCGCGGTACGCATCGATCCACGCGTCGGGCCCTGCGCTGAGCGCAGCAGCCGGCAGAATCGCGAGGAGGGCACCGAGCAGGAGGGTGTGACGAACGCGGTGCACCGGTTTGGTGGACATGGCGATGTACTCAGCGGCGTGGGGGCAGCTTGCGCTGCGCGCGGTGGATGACGCGGTCCTGTCGTTTCTCTTCGAGCTGGGTCAGTTCGTCACGGCGCCGGGCGAGCGCGTCAATCTCGCGCTGCAGGCGCCTGAAGCTGTCGAGCCGGTCGGCCGGCAGCGTGCCCGCCTCTGCTGCCGCCCGCACCGCACATCGTGGCTCGGTGTCGTGACGGCAGTTGCGAAAGTGGCAGCCGGCCGCGAGAGCCGTGATGTCGTCGAATGTCTGGTGGAGGGTGTCGCTCCCATCCCAGAGTTGCAGTTCCCGCATTCCTGGCGTGTCGATGAGCAGGCCGCCGGTGGGCAGCGGGATGAGTTCGCGGTTGGTCGTGGTGTGCCGTCCCCGGCTGTCCCGTTCCCGCACGTCACGCGTCCGCTGCTTCTCACGGCCGAGCAGGCGGTTGATGATCGTCGACTTGCCCACGCCCGACGAGCCGAGCAGCGCCACGGTCTGGCCAGGCGCGGCGTGTTCGAGCAGGCAATCGAGCCCGAGGCCCGTCACGCAGCTGACGCCGTGCACTGGAACACCGGGAGCCATCGCCTCGACCTCCGCGATCCTCGCGGCCGGATCCTCGCACAGGTCGATCTTGTTCAGCACGACGACCGGGCGCGCGCCACCGTCCCGGGCAGTGACCAGGTAGCGCTCGATGCGTCGCACATTGAATTCCTCGTCGAGGCCTGACACGAGGAAGACCGTGTCGACGTTGGCGGCGACGACCTGTTCCTCGGTGGTCTCACCCGCAACCTTGCGCGAGAAGTGGCTCTTCCGGGGGAGCACGCCGTGGATGACGGCCTGGTGGTGGCCGTGCGGAGGGGCCACCGCCACCCAGTCGCCAACGGCAGGGAATTCGCGCCGGCCGGCCGCCCGGTGACGGAACCGGCCCGACACGTGGGCCAGTGGCTCTCCGCGCTCGAGGTGCACCCGGTAGAGGTGCTGGTGCTCGAGCACCACGCGGCCGGGCACGTGGCCCTCGGCGCGCCAGGGTTCGAAGTGCGCGCTGCACGCGCTGTCCCAGCCGTACGATTCGAGGCCCATCGGGATCAAACACCACAGAATACCCTTGCGCGCTCCTGGCTGGAAGCCCTCTGCGACTGGCACGTGGTCGGTTTTGGCGCGTGGCGGGCATTGGGGCTACTCTGATCACAGGTCATCCACCGTGCAGCCAGGGCCCGAGGAAGTCGATCGCCTGCTCACCGCCGCCCGAGCCGGCAAGAGCGACGCGGTGTCGGCTCTTACCGACACGGTGTACGCGCAGCTGCGCCGCGTGGCCGCGATCTACATGAGACGCGAGCCCGCTGGACAGACGCTGCAGGCCACCGCGCTCGTGCACGAGGCGTTCCTCAGGCTCGTGCGCGACCGGCACGTGAGCTGGCAGAACGCGGCTCACTTCCGTGCGATTGCTGCACGGTCGATGCGGCAGATTCTCGTGGAGCGTGCGCGCGCCCGGCACGCACAGAAGCGGGGCGGCCCGTGGCAGCGCATCACGCTCGACGAACGCACGGCCGCGGCGCCCGCGACGACGGTGGACATCGAAGCCCTGGACGAGGCGCTGGAGCGGCTCGCGGCGGTCGATCCCGAGCGCGCGAAGCTCGTGGAACTGCGGTTCTTCGGCGGGCTCACGATCGAAGAGGCCGCCGAGGCGCTCGGGGTGTCACCCGCGACCGTGAAACGCGGCTGGGCCCTGGCCAAGGCATGGCTGCGCCGGGAACTCGACACCGATGTCGGACTTGAAGGCTGAACGTTGGCGTCGGATCAGCGACCTCTTCGAGGGCGCTCTCGGCCTGCCCGTTGAGCAGCGTGCGGCGTACCTCGCCGAGAAGTGCGGTGGCGCCGACGACCTGCGCAGGGACGTCGAGAGCCTGCTCCATCACTTCGCCGTCGATCCTGCCTTCTTGGAACACGGGCCGTCGCACCCGCCGCCCGGGCCCTCGCCAGGTGGGTATCCTCCTGGGTCCGAACCAGCGGTGCGACAGGGGCCGGCCTCGGAGCCAGAAGCATCTCTCGCAGGGAAGACGATCGGTCCGTATCTGGTCAAGGCAGAGTTGGGCCGCGGAGGCATGGGTGTCGTGTATCTCGCCGAGGACACGCGGCTCGGTCGCCCGGTGGCCATCAAGGTGCTGCCCAGGGCGCTCGCCGCGGATCCCAGCCACCGCGAACGCTTGAGGTTCGAAGCGAGGTCGGCCGCCGCGCTCGCGCACCAGAACATCGCCAGCGTGTACTCGCTCGAGGAGTGGGACGGCGACCTGTTCTTCGTGTCCGAGTTCGTCAGGGGCCGCACGCTTCGCGCGGCGCTGCACGGCGAGCCCCTCAGGCCCGAGCAGTTGCTCGAGATCGCGCTGGCGACCGCGCGCGCTCTCTCGGCCGCTCACGCGCAGGGTGTCGTCCACCGGGACCTGAAGCCCGAGAACGTGATGCTCTCGAGCGACGGGCCGGTGAAGGTGATCGACTTCGGGCTCGCGAGGCCCTTCAGTCTCCTCGGGCCTGACCAAGAGGGCACGCATACGCAGCGGACCGAAGCCGGCATGCTGGTCGGCACGCCCGGCTACATGGCTCCGGAGCAGATTGAAGGCGGGCGCATCGACTTTCGCACCGACATCTGGGCGTTCGGCGTGATGATCTACGAGGCCGGCACAGGGCGCCACCCGTTCCCGGGTCGCAGCCTCGTGTCGACGATCGCGCAGATCATGGAGAAGGACCCGGCACCCTTCGCGACTGCGGCGCCAACCGCCCTCGGCCTGCTGGCGCCCATCGTCGATCGTTGCCTGAAGAAGGCGCCGGCCCAGCGTTACCTGTCCACCGACGAACTCGTCGACGACATCGTCCGGGCGCGCATCGCCTACGGGCGCAGCACGAGCCCGGTGAGGGAGGTGGTGGCGCCCGTCGCTGTGCCGACGGCGCCCGCCGGGACGAGCGGTCTGACGTGGTGGATGCGACACCAGGCGGCCATCGCCGTGGTGTTCTCGCTCATGCCGGTGATTCTGTGGCTGTTCAGGGACAACTACGAACGTGCTTCCACGGGCACTGCGCTGTTCTTCGTGGCGCTTGGGCTCGCCGCGGTCGCCGTGCCCCTGCGGCTGAACTTGTGGTTCAGCGCCAGCCTCGGTCAGCCCCGCGTCCTGTCGAAGCAGCGCGCTCGCGTCTCGCGCCTGGTCCTGGTCGTGGACGCCCTGTTCTCGGCCCTGCTCCTGCTGGGTGCGATCCTGTTGCTCGGCAAGTCGCCCATGCGCGCGGCCGTGTTGCTGGCGGCGGCACTCGTCAACGCCGTCTCGTTCCTGATCATCGAGCCCGCAACGACGTCGGCGGCGTTTCCGGATGAGCAAGACGGAGGCTGAGGCCCCCAGGCCCCGACTCCCGAGCCCCGGACTAGCGTTCCACCACCGTGACCGACGCGGATTGTTCCTGGCCTTCGCGAACGTAAACCACCGTCACCGACTGCCCGGCCGTCAGCGTTCGCAGCACGTCGGAGAACTCGCGAAGGTTGGCCACGGGGCGATCGCCGACGCGCGTGATGACGTCCCCCTCCTTCATGCCGGCCCGTTCGGCGGGCGAGCCGGCCGTGACGCCGCTCAGTCGTACGCCCGTGCCCTCGAACGCAAAATCCGGAACGGCCCCGAAGGTGACGCGGCGAGCTTGGGAGGCGGGCGGGCCGCCGGCCGGCGCCGGGACCTTCGCCGAGGAGGCTCCTGCGATGGTCGCGGTGAGCGGGTCGGCGCGCTCGCCGAGGTACACGACGGCCTCGCCCGCGAGCGTCGCCACCTTCACCAGCCCGGCGATGTCGACCGTGTCGGCCGTGTCGGTGGGGCGGTGGTAGTCCGCATGTGGGCCCGTGAACACCTGC
>JAFNAJ010000164.1 GCA_017860085.1 Acidobacteriota bacterium
TCCTGAGCGAGTTCAAGGACCCGGTCATCAAGCGCACGGCGTATCGTATCGACCTCGGCTGGGCCGGCGACGTGAAGTACCACTCCGGCGCACGAGCGCGCGTCCGGGGCACTGCGCCGGCCGACCTGCTCATCTCGATGGCCCCGAACCCGAGCCACCTCGAAGCCGTCAACCCCGTGGTGGCCGGCATGGCTCGAGCCGCTGGGACTCGCGTGGAGCACCGCGGGGCTCCTGCGTTCGACGCCGACCTCACGCTGCCCATCCTGGTGCACGGTGATGCGGCGTTCCCAGGCCAGGGCGTGGTGGCCGAAACGCTCAACCTGTCGAGGCTCGAGGGCTACACGACCGGCGGGACGATTCACATCATCGCCAACAACCAGCTGGGCTTCACGGCGCTTCCCGAGGACTCGTACAGCACGTCCTACGCGAGTGGCCTCGCGCGCGGCTTCAAGATTCCCATCGTGCACGTCAACGCTGACGACGTCGAGGCGTGCGTGGAGGTGGGGCGCCTCGCCTGGGCCTACCGCGCCAGGTTCAAGCGCGATTTCCTGATCGATCTGATCGGTTATCGCCGCCACGGGCACAACGAGGGCGACGAGCCGAGCTTCACGCAGCCCCGACTCTACGCGCGCATCAACCGCCATCCAACGGTTCGCGAGATCTGGGTCAAGACCCTGCAGGGGCGCGGGGTGATCGATGCTTCCAGCGCGGACGCGCTCATGCAGAAGCGGATGAAGGCGCTCGACGACACGCTGGCCGCGATGAAGCCCGACGAGGATCTGGAAGATGCCTCCCCGCTCGAACCGTCAGCGGGCGCCGCGCGCCAACTGCTGACGGCGGTCTCGCTCGATCGACTCTCGGCGCTGAACGAGTCCCTGCTCGAGCGGCCAGAGGGCTTCACCGGCCACAAGAAGCTCGAGCGCGGGCGCGAGCGCCGGCGCGGCGTCTTCCGATCGTCCACCGAGCGGACCATCGATTGGGCCACGGCCGAAGAACTGGCCTTCGCGTCCATCCTCGAGGACGGCGTGCCCATTCGGCTGACTGGCGAGGACGTCGAGCGAGGCACGTTCAGCCATCGGCATGCCGTGTTCCACGACGTGAACACCGGGGCTCGCCACGTCCCGCTCCAGACGATTCCACAGGCCCGGGCGAGCTTCGAGGTTCACAACAGCCCGCTCAGCGAGAACGCGGCGGTGGGGTTCGAATTTGGTTACAACGTCCAGGAACCAGGCCGACTGGTGGTCTGGGAAGCGCAGTACGGCGACTTCATCAACGGCGCCCAAGTGGTGATCGACGAGTTCGTCACGTCGGGTCGCGCCAAGTGGGGCCAGTTGCCGTCCCTGGTGTTCCTGCTGCCTCACGGGTACGAGGGCCAGGGCCCCGACCACTCGAGCGCCCGGCCCGAACGGTTCCTTCAGGCCGCGGCGGACATCAACCTGCGACTCGCCAACTGCACCACGGCCGCTCAGTACTTCCACCTGCTTCGGCGCCAGGCGCTCCTCCTGCGCACCGATCCACTCCCGCTGTTCGTCCTGACACCGAAGAGCCTCCTGCGCCATCCACTGACGGCCTCGACCCCGCGCGAACTCGCTGAAGGCCGCTTCGAGCCGGTGATTGACGATGCCCTCGCCGCGGCGCACCGGCCTGGTGTGGAGCGGGTGATCCTCTGCAGCGGCAAGGTCTACGTCGACCTGGTGACCAGCCGGTCACGAGGTGAACGTCCGACCGTGGCCATCGTGCGCGTCGAGCAGCTCTATCCGCTGCCGATCGACGAGATCGCGTCGCTCGTGTCGGCGTATCCGGACGCCCGGGAGGTGATCTGGCTCCAGGAAGAGCCGGCGAACATGGGCGCCTGGGAATTCGTGCGCCCGCTCCTCGAACAATCCATGGAAGGACGCCTGCCGCTCCGCTACATCGGCCGTCCCCGATCGGCGAGCCCGTCCGAGGGATCGGCTGCCTGGCACGCCCTGAACCAGCGAGCCCTCGTCGAGCAGGCCTTCGACCTCCATCGCACTGCCGACTCGCCCACCGCAGTCGGCGCGCCATAGGCACAAGGAGCCACCGTGACGACCACCATCGTTGTGCCCCAGCTGGGCGAGTCCGTTGTCGAGGCCCGCGTAGCCCGCTGGCTGAAAAAGGCCGGAGATGCCGTCGCCGTTGGCGAACCCATTGTGGAGCTCGAGACCGAGAAGATCGATCTCGAGGTCGGCGCCGAACACGCCGGCGTCCTCATCGAGATCACCCGGCAGGAGGGGGAGGACGTGCAGGTTGGCGAGCGCCTCGGCGTGATCGACTCGAGCGCCGCGGCCGTGGCGACGGCGACACCGGCGACCGCTGCCCCGCCGGCGGCCTCACCCGCCGCCGCTGTGACCGAAGCACGCGAACGGGCAACGCCCACGGCCAAGAAGATGGCCGTCGAGCATTCGGTCGATCTCTCGCGCGTGCCAGGCACCGGCGACGGCGGCCGAATCATCAAGCGCGACATCGAGCAGTTCCTGTCGCGCGGGGCGTCGACGGCGCCCGCGCCGGCCATCGCCGAGACGCCGGTCCCGCCCCTCGTTGGCGAGCGTCACGAAGAGCGCGTGCGCATGTCGAAGCGCCGCGCCACCATCGCCCGCAACCTCGTGGAGGCCCAGCACGCAGCGGCGATGCTGACCACCTTCAACGAGGTCGACATGAGCGGGGTCATGGCCTTGCGCGAGCGCCAGAAAGAGGCGTTCAAGCAGCGTTACGGCGTGAGCCTCGGCATCGCCTCATTCTTCGTCAAGGCGAGCGTGGCGGCCCTGAAAGGGTTCCCGCGTCTCAATGCGGAGATCCAGGGCGATGAGATGGTGCTCAAGCACTACTACGACATCGGGATTGCGGTCGGGGCACCGCAGGGGCTCGTCGTGCCCGTGATCAGGAATGCCGAAGCGCGGTCGTTTGGGCAGATCGAACAGGCCATCCGCGATTTTGCCAAGCGGGCCAACGACGGGACCCTCACGCTCGACGATCTCCGGGGCGGAAGCTTCACCATCACCAATGGCGGGGTCTTCGGGTCGCTCTTGAGCACGCCCATCCTCAACCCGCCCCAGGTCGGCATCCTGGGCCTTCACAAGATCGAGCAGCGTCCCGTCGCCGTCCGTGGCGAGGTGGTGGTGCGACCGATGATGTACACCGCGCTCACCTACGACCACCGGATTGTCGATGGCCTCGAGGCGGTCCAGTTCCTGGTCAGAGTGAAGGAGTTCATCGAGGACCCCGGCACCCTGCTCCTCGAGAGCTAGCTCGGAGTCGCACACGGCCCCACGACCGCCCCTCCGCTCGACGGTGAGCGGCGATGATACGATTGCGCCGCAGAGGACGATTTATGCGCAGCCTTTCACGACTGATCCCGGTCATCCTTCTCGCGCTCGTCGCCAGTGACGCCGCGGCGCAACGAATCTACCACCTGTCGATCGGCGACCCGGCGCGCAAGACGAAGGATGCTCCGGTCGTCCTGGACGCCATCGTCGACACCGCCAGCGGCGAGACGATCACCTTCGAGGCTCTGCCTGCACGCCTTGCCGAGACCAAGGTGCTCCTCATGGGCGAGTCCCACACCGCGATGGACTTCCATCGAGCGCAACTCCGGGTGATTCGGGCCCTGCACGAGTCGGGTCGCCGTGTGCTCATCGGCCTCGAGATGTACCCGTACACCGAGCAGCGATACCTCGATCAGTGGGTTGGCAACCTGCTCACCGAGGACGGCTTCCTCAAGCTGTCGAAGTGGTACGACACCTGGGGATACCACTGGCACTACTACCGCGACATCTTCCTCTACGCGCGCGAGAAAGGCCTCCCCATGCACGCGGTGAACACACCCAGAGAAGTAGTGGCGGCCGTGCGCAAGAAGGGGTTCGCGAATCTGACGCCGGAGGAATCGGCGCACATTCCCACCGAGGTGGACATCGACAGCGCCGACCACCTGGCGTTCTTCAAGGCATCGTTTGCCGAGGCCGACGGCCTGCACGGCGGGATGAACGAGGACGCGTGGAAGGGCATGCTCAGTGCGCAGGCGACGTGGGACGCGACGATGGGCTACAACGCCGTCGAGGCCTGGAAGCGCGTCGCAGACCCCAAGGCGATCATGGTGGTGCTCGTGGGGTCCGGGCATGTCGCGTATGGCGTGGGGATCTCGAGGCAGGCCGCCCGATGGTTCGACGGTCGCATCTCCACGTTCATCCCGGTACCCATCCGAGACGTCGACAACAAGCCCTTGCCCACGGTCAGGGCTTCCTATGCCGATTTCATCCTTGGCATCCCAGCCGAGGTCGATTCGCAGTATCCGTCGCTGGGACTGTCAACGCGCGCGGCCGACGGCGGCCGGCAGGTCCTCCAAATCGAGAAGGACTCGGTCGGGGCACGTGCCGGGTTCGCGATGGGCGACGTGCTCGTCTCGATGGACGGCGTGGCCCTCCCCGACCGCGAGGCGTTCAACCGTCTCATGGCCGGAAAGACCTGGGGCGACTCCGCCACGTTCGTCGTGAAACGCGGCAACGAGGAGAAGACCCTGGTCGCGTACTTTCGACGCACCCCGCCCAAGGAACCCGCAGCCGCCGGGCAGACCGAGAAACCGGCTGACTCGAGCCGCTAACCCCTGCGCAGCCCACACCCTCAACGATCCATCATGACGAACACCACGAGAATCGCCCTGCTCGTTACCCTTGCGGCCGTGGCTCGTCCCTCGGCACAGTCGACGGGACCTTCGCCGCTCGCGGCCGACGCGGATCGCCTCGCTGCGGCGGTCCAGCCAAAGGTCGTCTCATGGCGTCGCGACTTCCATCAGCACCCCGAACTGGGGAATCAGGAGGTGCGCACCGCGGGCATCGTCGCCCAGCATCTCAAGGCGCTCGGCTTCGAGGTGCAGACGAATGTGGCGCATACCGGGGTCGTCGGCGTGCTGCGCGGCGCAAAGCCCGGCAAGGTCGTGGCGCTGAGAGCCGACATGGACGGCCTGCCCGTCACCGAGGAGGTCGATCTGCCGTTTGCGTCCAAGGTGCGAGCCACCTGGAACGGCGAAGAGGTCGGCGTGATGCACGCCTGCGGCCACGACAACCACGTGGCCATCCTCATGGGCGTGGCCGAGGTCCTGGCCGGCCTGAAAGATCGCCTCCCTGGTACCGTCAAGCTGCTGTTCCAGCCGGCGGAGGAGGGCGGCCCTCAGATAGGCGAGGTCGCTGGTGCTGAGTTGATGATCAAGGAAGGGGCCTTCGACAATCCAAAGCCCGACGCGGTCTTCGGCCTGCACGTCTTCCCGTTTCCCGTTGGGACCGTCGCGTACCGCTCTGGAGGCGCCATGGCCAGCACGGACGACCTGCGCATCGTCATTCGCGGCGCGCAGACGCACGGCGCCATGCCCTGGAGGGGCATCGATCCGATCGTGGTGGCGTCGCAGGTCATCCTGGGCCTCCAGACCGTGGTCAGCCGTCAGATCGACGTCACCCTGACGCCCTCCATCGTGACCGTCGGCCTCATCCGCGGCGGAGTCCGGGCCAACATCATTCCCGACCAGGTCGAAATGGCTGGCACGATCAGGACGTTTGACGAGGGGACACGCGACGAAATCCACCGGCGCGTTCAGCGAACGGCGGAGGCGATCGCCTCCGCCGCCGGGGCCACCGCGCAGGTCACGATCAACCGGAACTACCCGGTCACTTACAACGACCCGGCCCTCACCGACCGGATGCTGCCGACCCTCAAGCGAGCCGCAGGGGCCGAACACGTCGTCGCCGTTCCACCGACGACGACGGCCGAGGACTTCTCGTACTTTGCGCAGAAGGCCCCAGGCCTCTTCCTGTTCCTTGGCGTGACGCCGAGCAGTCAGGACCCCGCGACCGCTGCGCCCAACCACTCGCCGCGCTTCTTTGCCGACGAGGGCGCTCTGCCCGTGGGCGTGAGGACCCTGACGCACCTCACCCTGGACTTCCTCGCACAGCCGTGAGCGGTTCGGTGGGGCGCAGGCCTTGAAAGACCTGTGCCCCACTCGCCTTCAGTAGCGGTAGTGCGCCGGCTTGTAGGGCCCCTCGACCGCGACGCCGAGGTACTCCGCCTGGTCCGGCGTGAGCGACGTCAGCTTCACGCCGATGTGCTCCAGGTGCAGCCGCGCCACCTCTTCGTCGAGGTGCTTGGGCAGCATGAAGACCCTCTTCTCGTAACTGGCGGCCTTCTCGTGGAGATCGATCT
>JAFNAJ010000519.1 GCA_017860085.1 Acidobacteriota bacterium
GATCTTCGGCCCGGTGACCGACTGGGAGTGCCTCTGCGGCAAGTTCAAGCGCATGAAGCACCGCGGCGTCGTCTGCGACAAGTGCGGCGTCGAGGTCACGCAGTCCAAGGTGCGCCGCGAGCGGATGGGCCACATCGAGCTGGCCTCGCCGGTCTCGCACGTGTGGTTCTTCCACCAGCTGCCGAGCCGCATCGGCCACCTGCTCGACATCAGCAAGCGTGATCTCGAGCGCGTGCTGTACTTCGAGGCCTACGTCGTGGTCGACACGCGCGACGTGGCCGAGCTGCAGGTCGGCCAGCTGCTCTCGGAGGAGGAGTACCGCGACCTCCGCGAGCGCCACGGGATCGGGTCGTTCGACGCCCAGATGGGCGCCGAGGCGATCAAGGCGCTCCTGGCGCAGGTCGATATCGAGCCGCTGGCGGTCGAGTTGCGCATCCAGATGCGCAACGAGACCTCGCTGCAGAAGCGCCAGAAGCTCGCCAAGCGGCTCAAGGTCGTCGACGCGTTCCGCCGCTCCGGCAACCGCCCGGAGTGGATGATCCTCGACGTCATCCCCGTGATCCCGCCCGAGCTGCGCCCGCTGGTGCCGCTCGAGGGCGGCCGCTTCGCGACCTCGGACCTGAACGATCTCTACCGCCGGGTGATCAACCGCAACAACCGGCTGTCGAAGCTGAAGGACCTGCGCGCGCCGGACGTGATCGTCCGGAACGAGAAGAGGATGCTCCAGGAGGCGGTGGACGCGCTGATGGACAACGGCCGTCGCGGCCGCGTCCTGCGCAGCACCCACAACCGCCCGCTCAAGTCGCTCTCCGACGCGCTCAAGGGGAAGCAGGGCCGGTTCCGACAGAACCTGCTCGGCAAGCGCGTCGACTACTCCGGCCGGTCGGTGATCGTCGTCGGCCCCGAGCTGAAACTGCACCAGTGCGGCCTGCCCAAGAAGATGGCCCTCGAGCTGTTCAAGCCGTTCATCTACAACAAGCTCGAGGAGCGCGGCATGGTCTCGACCATCAAGGCCGCCAAGGAGATGGTCGAGCTGGAGCGCCCGGAGGTCTGGGACATCCTCGAAGAGGTGATCAAGGACCACCCGGTGATGCTCAACCGCGCGCCGACGCTGCACCGCCTGGGGATCCAGGCCTTCGAGCCGCAGCTGGTCGAGGGCAAGGCGATCCGGATCCACCCGCTGGTCTGCACGGCGTTCAACGCCGACTTCGATGGCGACCAGATGGCGGTGCACGTTCCGCTCTCGATCCGCGCCCAGGCCGAAGCGCACATCCTGATGATGTCGACGCGCAACGTCCTGAAGCCGGCGAACGGCAAGCCGATCACGGTTCCCAGCCAGGACATGGTGCTCGGGATCTACTACCTGACGAAGGCCAAGCGCGGCTCGCCCGGCGAGGGGCGCCTGTTCTCCTCGCTCGACGAGGTGCTGCTGGCCTACGAGAACGGGTTCGTCGGGACGCTGACGCCGATCAAGGTGCGGTTCAGCGGCCGGCTGATGGACCTGACCACGCTCTACGACGACCAGGACGTCCACGCCGCCGCGATCCAGGAGATCAAGGACGGGATCATCGACACCACGGTCGGGCGCGTGATCTTCAACCGCTCGCTGCCGGACGAGCTGCCCTTCATCAACGCGCTGCTCAAGAAGAAGGGGCTCCAGGAGCTGGTGAACTACACCTGGCTCCGGTACGGCAACGACGTCACGGTGCAGATGGTGGACAGCCTCAAGGACCTGGGTTTCCACTACGCTACCCGCGCGGGCATCTCGATCGGGATCGACGACATGGTCATTCCCGAGCAGAAGGACAAGCTGGTCGAGGACGCCCGGCGCCAGCAGATCGAGGTCGAGCAGCAGTACCGCGACGGCGCGATCACGAACGGCGAGCGCTACAACAAGGTCGTCGCGATCTGGTCCGACGTCACCGACCGCGTCGCGGAGGCGATGTTCAAGCAGATGCGCTCGATCGACGACGACCTACATCATGGCCGACTCGGGCGCGCGAGGCAGCAAGCAGCAGATGCGCCAGCTGGCCGGCATGCGCGGCCTGATGGCCAAGCCGTCGGGCGAGATCATCGAGACCCCGATCACCGCCAACTTCCGCGAGGGGCTGACGGTGGCCCAGTACTTCATCTCGACCCACGGCGCGCGCAAGGGCCTGGCCGACACCGCCCTCAAGACCGCCGACTCGGGGTACCTGACGCGCCGCCTCGTGGACGTCGCGCAGGACGTGATCATCTTCGAGCAGGACTGCGGGTCGCCGGACGGGATCGAGGCCCGGGCGATCGTCGAGGGCGGCGAGGTCATCGAGTCGCTGCGCGACCGGATCATCGGTCGCGTGGCCCACGAGGACGTCTACGACCCGACCACGGGCGAGCTGCTGGCCTCGAAGAACCAGGAGATCACCGAGGAGCTGGCCGGACAGATCCAGCTCGCGGGGATCGAGAAGGTCCGGATCCGCTCGGTGCTGACCTGCGAGACGCCGCGCGGCGTCTGCCGGATGTGCTACGGGCGGGACCTCTCCAACGGCCGGATCGTCGAGATCGGGCAGGCGGTCGGGGTGCTCGCGGCGGAGTCGATCGGCGAGCCGGGCACGCAGCTCACGATGCGTACCTTCCACATCGGCGGCACGGCGAGCCAGGTCCACGAGCAGTCCTCGGCCGAGGCGAAGAACGCCGGACGCGTGAAGTACCTGCACGTCTCGACGGTCGAGAATCGCAATGGCGACAACGTCGTCATGAACCGGCAGGGGAACCTCGTGCTCGTCGATCGCAAGGACCGCGAGCTCGAGCGTCACGCCGTGGCGTACGGCGCGGTGCTCAAGGTCAAGGACGGCGACGAGGTGAAGCCGGGGATGCGGCTGATGGAGTGGGACCCGTTCACCTTCGCGATCCTCACGGAGGAGACGGGTCTGGTCCAGATGCAGGACGTGATCGAGGGCGAGACGGTCCGCGAGGAGCAGGACGAGGTCACGGGCCTGGTCCAGAAGAAGATCATGTCCTCCGCGGATGAGACCAAGGTCCCGAAGATCGTCATCCGCAAGGACAAGCACAAGGTCAAGGAGTACGCGCTTCCGGTCAAGGCGCTGCTGATGGTCGAGGACGGCGACGAGGTCCGCGCCGGCGACGTGCTGGCGAAGATCCCGCGCGAGACGACCAAGACCAAGGACATCACGGGCGGCCTGCCGCGCGTCGTCGAGCTGTTCGAAGCGCGCGAGCCGAAGGAGCCGGCGGTGATCTCCGAGATCGACGGGATGGTCGAGTACGGCCCGATCGAGAAGGGGAGCCGCACCGTCTTCG
>JAFNAJ010000165.1 GCA_017860085.1 Acidobacteriota bacterium
CCGAGTAGCGCAGCGTGTTGAAGGCGCTTGCGCCATCGGGGTCGATCCCGCGTGGCTCGCCAAAGTAGAGCCCGCCAGTCAACTCGCGGACGATCAGCAGGTCGGTGCCGGCCACCCGGTCGGGCCTGAGCGGTCCCGCGTCTTCGAGGCCTGGCCACACCTTGGCCGGCCGCAGGTTGGCGAAGACGCCCAGAGCCTTGCGAATGGCGAGCAGCCCCGTCTCGGGTTTCCGGTCGCGCGGCGCGCGGTCGAACTCGGGATCGCCCACGGCTCCCAGAAAGACGGCGTCACTGGACAGGCAGGCCTGGAGCGTCTCGTCGGGCAGCGGGCCCAGCCCCTGGCGAAGGGCCACCCCTCCCATCGGCTTCGACTCGAAGTGCAGCGCGACGCCGAAGCGGTCCGCTGCAGCCTTCATCACGAGGACGGCGGCATCGACCACTTCGGGACCAATCCCGTCGCCGGGCAGGAGCACGATTTTCATGGCATCCTCGGCGGCGCAGGGCTGAAGGCCTGCGCTACAGCGATCCCTTCGCAGGGCTGAAGGCCTGCGCTCCGCCATCCTACCCGTCCAGCGCTCGAGTTGCACCTCCTGTTCCGGACTCCAGGCGTCAATCCGCGATCCACTCGCTATAATCCGCCGCAGTCATGCCTCGCATCTGTGCGCTGCTGCTCGTTGCGCTCGTCAGCCCACTGCACGCCCGTGCGATTGCCGCCCCCGACACGTCACCCGCGTTGCTGGCACCGGGTGTCTCGGCTGCGCTGGCAGGCAGTCGCGCGCGCGACATCCGGAATCTCCGCTACGACATCGTGCTCCGGGTGCCCGATCGCAAGGCGGACCGCGTGGAGGGCCGGTCGACGATTCGTCTCGACTGGCGCGGCACAGGCCCGCTCGTGCTCGACTTCGATGGTTCGTCCAACCAGGTCCGTTCGGTGTTGGTCGGGGCCGTGTCGGTCGAGACCGGCCTCACGAACGGCCACCTCGTGATCCCCGCGTCGGCGCTCGTGGCCGGCGAAAACGCGGTGACGGTCGAGTTTGTCGCAGGCGACGTCCCGCTCAACCGCAACGATGAGTTCCTCTACACGGTATTCGTGCCCGCGCGCGCGCGTCAGGCCTTTCCCTGCTTCGATCAGCCCGACCTCAAGGCCCGTTTCTCGCTGACCCTCGAGATCCCCACTGGGTGGGAAGCCGTCTCCAATGGCGGCGAGGAGCGCCGCGCGACGGACGCCGCGCGCACGCTGGTTCGATTCGCCGAGACGAAACCGCTGCCGACCTACCTCTTTGCTTTCGCCGCTGGGCGTCTTCAAGTGGAGACGGCGGAACGCGAGGGTCGCACCTTCCGCATGTTCCATCGCGAGACGGACGCGACGAAGTTGGCCCGTAATCGTGAGGCCATCTTCGATCTGCACGCGTCCGCGCTCGCCTGGCTCGAGCGCTACACCGGCATTCCCTACCCGTGGGGCAAGGTCGACTTCTTCCTCGCGCCCGCGTTCCAGTTCGGCGGCATGGAGCACGCCGGTGCCATCTTCTACAACGCGCCAGGACTGCTGCTCGACGAGTCGGCCACGAAGAACCAGGTGCTCGGGCGTGCGAGCCTCATCGCTCACGAGACGGCGCACATGTGGTTTGGCGATCTCGTCACGATGCAGTGGTTCGACGACGTGTGGATGAAAGAAGTGTTCGCCAACTTCATGGCGGCCAAGATCGTCAACCCGTCGTTCCCCGAGGTGAACCACGAGCTGCGGTTCTTCCTGGCGCACTACCCGGGGGCCTATGAGGTCGATCGGACCAGAGGGGCGAACGCCATCCGCCAGTCGCTCGACAACCTGGCGGACGCCGGAAGCCTTTATGGCGCCATCATCTACCAGAAGGCGCCGATCATGATGCGACAGCTCGAGTTGATTGTGGGCGAGGACGCCTTTCGCGACGGGGTGCGCACCTACCTCACCCGCCACGCGTTCGGCAATGCGACGTGGCCCGATCTCGTGGCGATCCTCGACGAGCGGTCGGAGGAAGACCTCGCCGCGTGGAGTCGGGCCTGGGTATCGGAACCCGGAAGACCGACCCTTCGCTCCTTGCTTCGCACCGACCCGGCCGGACGCGTGGCAGGGCTCACCATTTCGCAGGACGATCCGAGAGGTCGACACCTGGCCTGGCCGCAGCGTCTCGACGTTGTCCTTGGTGTCGGCGACGAGCCGCGGATGATTCGCGCCAGCCTGCGAGCCGAGTCGGTCCTCGTCGAAGAGGCCACGGGGCTCGAAGTACCACGCTACGTGCTCGCGTGCGGTGGCGGCCTGGCCTACGGCCTGTGTGAGCTCGAGCCCGCGTCTCGCGCGTGGCTGCTTGCGCACCTCCCGGAGGTGCCTGACCCGCTGACGCGTGGCAGCGCGCTTGTGGCGCTGTGGGACGAGATGCTCGAAGGCCGCGTCCAGCCATCGGCCACGGTCGACCTGCTCTTGCGGGTGCTCGGCGCCGAATCGGACGAACTGAACATCCAGCAGACGCTCGGGTATCTCGGCACCGCCTTCTGGCGGTTCAGCGGCCCGGACGACCGGCAGGCTGTCGCGCCACGCCTCGAGCGCCTGCTGCGCGACGGGCTCGACCGCGCAAGCACGAGCAGCCTCAAGGGCGCCTGGTTCAAGGCGATCACGCGCACTGCAACCACCGCGGACACCGTGGCCTGGCTCGAGCGGGTGTGGCGGAAACAGGAGCAGGTGCCGGGCCTGACGCTTGCCGTGGACGACTACTCGACCCTGGCCCTGGAGTTGGCAGTACGCGAGGTGACGGCCTGGCGCGACATCCTCGAGGAGCAGCATGGCCGCATCGAGAACGTGGACCGCAAGGCGCGCTTTGCCTTCGTGAGGCCGGCTGTTTCGGCGGAACCGTCCGCGCGCGCGGCCTTCTTCGAGAGCCTGTCGGTTTCCGAGAATCGTCGCCGCGAGCCGTGGGTGCTCGAGGCGTTGTCATTCCTTCATCACCCGCTGCGAGCCGAAGCGTCCGCTCGCTTCGTGGAGCCTTCGCTCGGCATGCTCGAGGAGATCAAGCGGACGGGCGACATCTTCTTCCCGAAGCGGTGGCTCGACGCGACCCTGGGAGGTCACCGGTCGGCCGCCGTCGCCGACACGGTTCGGCGATTCCTGGCCAGCCGTCCTGACTATCCGCCGCGCTTGCGGCAGATCGTTCTCCAGTCGGCCGACGAGTTGTGGAGGGCCAGTCAGACCCCGTGGCCGTAGCCGAGCTCGGGGGCGGCCGGCGCGTCGCGCCGCGGAACCCTGACGATGCGCGGACCGGGCCTGGCCTTGGCCAGCAGCGTGCCGGGTCGAAGCGCCGGCACGTCTTGCCGGACGACGCTCACGATCGCGGCCAGGTCGGCGTCTGAGACCGACTTCGTTCGATCGGCCAGCGCGATCATCTGCCGGTAAACGCGGTCCACTTCGAACCGCGTCAGTTGGAACCCGAGCTCCTCGCACCGCCGCTGCACGGCGTGACGCCCCGAGTGCTTGCCGAGCACGAGCGTCATGCGAGGAACGCCCACGTCCTCCGGGCGCATGATTTCGTAAGTGCGCCGGTCCTTGAGGACGCCGTCCTGGTGGATGCCCGCCTCGTGGGCGAACGCGTTGCGCCCGACGATGGCCTTGTTGGCCTGCACAGGCTCACCCGTGACGGCTTGCAGCAACTGGCTCGCGGCGTAGATCTCCCTCGTGTCGATGCGCGTCCGGAAGGCCGCGCGGTCGGGCCGCACGCGCGAAACCATCACGATCTCCTCGAGCGACGCGTTGCCCGCCCGTTCGCCGATGCCGTTGATGGTGCACTCGATCTGGGACACCCCGGCCCGCACCGCCGCCAGGCTGTTGGCCACGGCCAGGCCCAGGTCGTCGTGGCAGTGCGTGCTGAACAACGCCCGGTGGGCGTTGGGCACGCGCTCGATGATGGCCCGGAAGAACGCCTCGATCTCGTCCGGCGTCGAGTAGCCCACGGTGTCGGGCAGGTTGACGGTGGTGGCTCCGGCATCGATCACCCGCTCGACGACGAGGCACAGGAAATCGGCCTCGCTTCTGGTCGCATCCTCGGCCGAGAACTGCACGTCGTCGGTGTACTGCCGGGCGCGCCGAACCGCGTCGACGGCCGCTTCCACGCAGGCTTCGCGGGTGATGCGGAGCTTTCGCTCGAGGTGGAGGTCGGACGTGGCGATGAAGGTGTGGATGCGTGGTCGCGCCGCCGGCTTGAGGGCGATGCCCGCGCAGTCGATGTCGGCGGTCGCGCACCGGCTGAGCCCCGCGATGACGGGACGCCGCACCTCGGTGGCCACCAACCGCACGGCTTCGGCATCGGCCTCCGACGCGATCGGGAAGCCCGCCTCGATGATGTCGACCCCGAGCCGCTCGAGCTCGCGGGCCATGCGGATCTTCTCGTCGACCCGCATCGAGAATCCGGGTGCCTGCTCGCCGTCCCTGAGCGTGGTGTCGAAGATAACGACGTCGCGTGTCTCCGCCATGCGAGGTCCTCGTGTTAAGGCGCCGGGCTGAACGCCGGTCCCGCGATCGGCAGGCAGCCGGATCGCACCGCCGACGGCCGGCCTCACGCCGGTGCCGGCAGGGGGCAGCCTGCCCATGAAGGCGCCATTAGAGGACCTGGCACAGGGCCAAGTCAAATTTATATTTCTTACTGAAACATAAATCTTGATTATCGGTATTCGATCTGCCAGAGTTCGCGCCGTGGATCTCGCCGAGCTGCGCGTGTTCATCGCGGTCGCCAGCGACCGGAGCTTCTCCAAGGCGGCGTCCCGCCTTCACCGCACGCAGCCCGCCGTCAGCCAGGCGATTCGACGGCTCGAGGAGGAGCTGGGCGAGCGGCTCTTCGATCGCTCGGCTCGCGACGGTCGTCTCACCGAGGCGGGCTCGGTGCTGCTCGACTACGCGCAGCGTCTCATGCGTCTCAGCGAGGAGGCGGAGGGCGCGGTGCGGGAGCTGCACGACCTCAGGCGCGGACGGGTCCTCGTCGGGGCCAACGAGGCCGGCGTGCACGGGCTGCTGCCCCTGATCGAGCGGTTTCGGGTCCGGCATCCCCAGATCATCGTTGACGTGAGACGCGTGCCGTCGAGGCGGGTGGGTGTGGAGGTGCTCCAGCGCAGCCTCGACTTCGGGGTGATCAGCTTCGCTCCAGCGCAGCACGGTCTCCACGCCATCGTCATCGGAGACGACGAGCTCGTGATGCTGACGCATCCCGCCCACCCGCTGGCGAGGCGGCGGCAGGTGAGCATGGCGGAGCTCGGCCGCCAGATCGTGATCGCGCACAACGAAGCGTCGCCCGCACGGGAGCGCGTGCTGCGCGTGTTCGAGCAGCGGCACGAGCCGCTCAACATCCAGGTGGCTCTGCCCAGCCTCGACGCGATCAAGCGCGCCGTCGAGATGAACCTGGGCGTCGCGTTGCTGCCGCGCCGGTGCGCCCTTGCTGAGATCGCCCTCGGCCAGCTGGCGGCGGTGCGGGTGGCGCAGCTGCGGCTGCATCGGAGGCTGCGCCTCGTGTACCGGTCGCCAGGCCCGCTCTCACACGCGGCCGTGGCCTTCCTCGAGGTGGCGCGGGAGACCCGCGCCGAGACGGCTCGGGACGCCGAACATCAGAAGCCGGTGATGTAGGGAAGGCGACGGGCGACCGCGTCGACGTCGGCCGGGTCGGCGAGCAGCAGGCCGGTTGCGTCCCATGAGCCGGCGAGAAATGCTTCGAGGGCCGGGCCTGGCATCGACGCCCCGGTGACCCAGTCGCCCACGCGCACGGCTCCCTGTGCAAGATCGACCTGCACCGTTGTCTCGGGCCTCGCCTCGACCATCGTCTGCATTTCGACGGCGGCCTCCGCCGACACCCTCACGCACGGCAGGCCGATCGCGAGCGCGTTGGCGAAAAAGATCTCCGAGAACGACTCGCCGACGCAGGCACGGATGCCCCACCGAAGCAGGCCTTGCGGCGCGTGCTCGCGAGACGATCCGCACCCGAAGTTGCGATTGACGACGAGCACGGACGCCCCCGCGTATGACGCGTCGTCAAACGGATGACGCCCCCGCGCGCGGGGCCAGCTGGCGCGATCGTCTTCGAAGACGTGCCGCTCGAGCCCCTCGAAGCTGACGGCCCGCAGGAAGCGGGCTGGCATGATCCGATCGGTGTCGATGTCGTCGCCTCGGAGCGGGAGGGCGCGCCCCTCGACGC
>JAFNAJ010000005.1 GCA_017860085.1 Acidobacteriota bacterium
TTGAGCTGGTTTCGCAGGCGCGTGCGGTACTGACGATTGCGAGCGCGATGCTCGAGGCTCTGACGATGAGCTTTGAGCGCGGATGCGTGTGAAGCCACTGACGCCTTCCTTCGTCTGGTCGGTTACCCCGACACCGGGGGCCCGGCTGGCCTTTCTCGCCAGCCGCAAACTCCGAAGTATAACACACCCTTTCGGGCTGGTCAGTCGTCGCGGCCTTTCAGGCGGCGCAAGGCCCGCCGATCCCGCTTGCCCGGGGCGCCCGCCGACAGCCTGACCGGTCGGCTGAGGGCCTCGACCTGCCGCCACGCCTTTGCCTCCGGGCTTGGCGGAGGGGTGGTATCGCGATAGAGGAGCCGCGCGTCGGCCTTCGGGATATGACGCTCCGCGAGGCCGACGACGACCACCCGCTGCCGGTGGCCATGGCCGCGCGCAATGACCACCTCGTCGCCGGCCCGTACCTCGCGATGGGGTCTTGCCCGCTGGCCGTTCACCTCGACGCGCCCAGCCTGGCAGGCGCGCTGCGCCTCCGACCGCGTCTTGAAGAGGCAGGCCACGTCGAGCCACACGTCGACGCGCAAGCGATCCAGCGTTCCTGGCGCTGTCACCGGGCCATTGTACGGGCTCCACTGCCACGACGAGCGGTGGCGGTCGTCACCAGGGGAAACGGCGCTCGGCTTACAATGCTGGCCGGGGCGCGTCGGACGAGATCGGAGGGCTGGGTGTCACTGCTCGACTGGATCCGGGGCGGGACCGCGAGGGACGGAGCCGACGTCAACGAGATCGAGGTGGTGCGGCGCATCACAGCGGCGCTCGACCAGATGGACCCGGACCGTGCGCGGTTCCTGGCCGCGTTTGCGTACCTGCTCGGCCGAGTGGCCAGCGCCGATCACGCCATCTCCGACGCCGAAACCCGGGCGATGGAGCGCATCGTTGCCGAGCAGGGCCGTCTCACGCCCGCCCAGGCCGTCATCGTCGTCCAGATCGCCAAGACCGAGAGCCTGCTGTTCAGGGGGACCGAAGACTTTCGCGTCGCGCAGGAGTTCCGGCAGGTTGCCACCCAGGACGAGAAGCAGGCGCTGCTGCGGTGTCTGTTTGCCGTGTCCGCCTCGGACGAGTCGGTGGTGGTGGCTGAAGACAACGAGATTCGCCGCATCTCGATGGAACTGCGCATTCCGCACGCCGACTTCATTGGCGCGCGCCAGCAGGTTCGCGAGCATCTGGCCGTGTTGAAGAAGACAGAACCGGCCGATGGCTGAGAGCCGATGGCGTCTCGGGGGATTGGCGGGATCCGTTCAGCGAAGCCGCGCGACGACTTCGTACTCGCGCCCTTCCGGGCGGACGTTCGAGTAGCGCGGCACCGGTCGGCCGTCGATGTAGTCAACGGTCCGGTACAGCACACCCGACGTGCGGCTGGCCGAGGCGACGCTGGTGCGCCGGCGCACTTTCGCGACGTAGTCGCGCGTCTCGCGGTACGGGGGCACGCGGAGCCCGTAGCGTTCCACCGCACCGGGCCCGGCGTTGTACGCCGCAAGGGCGAGCTCCTCGTTGCCCTCGAACCGGTCGAGGAGGGCCTTCAGGTAGGCCACGCCGCCGCGGATGTTCTCGGCCGCGTCGTACGGGTTGCGCACGCCATACGTGGCGGCAGTGCCGGGCATGAGCTGCATCAGCCCCATGGCGCCCTTGTGCGAGTGGGCCCAGGGATTGAAGGCCGACTCGACCTGGATGACCGCCCGGACCAGTTCGGGCCTGACCCGGTGCTCTGCGGCGTGAGCCGCGATGAGCTGGTCGAGGCCCGCCGTTCGACCCTCTGGCGGACGCGTGGCTCGGATGGTGGAGGTGCCTCTCACCGCGTAGGTGACGGCGCCGTCACCCAGCGGTCTGTCAGAGAGCACGAGGCTGCCGGTCGCATCGCGGCCCACGTAGATCTGCGCCTGGGCCGGGACGACGGCTGCCAGGGCGCACACGAGGAGGCAGAACGCGGCCAGGCGGCACCGCATGGTGCCCGCTGGAACTGCAAGGGGCGAGCCTGCCGGGTCCCTGGGCCGAAGGTCAGCCAGGAAGTGACGTCAGATCAATAACTTGCGACCGCTTCAGGAGAGGCAGGCCGGGTAGCTGGCCCGGAGGGGGCGTCTCTGCAGCTTCGTCAGTCTCGCGACAGATCTGTCGTTGCCACGGCACCCGCGCACTGCGCGTGCGTTTTCTGCACTAGCCGGCTGACGCCGCCAGCATCTGGCCCACGACGTCGCGACTCGTGTCGAGCAGTTCGGCAATGCGAGACGTGTCTTTGCCACCCGCTTCCGCGAAGTCGGGCCTGCCGCCACCGCCACCGCCGACGATTGGCGCAATCGCCTTGACCACCTGGCCGGCCTGAACGCGCTTGGTGAGGTCCTTGGTCACCGACACCACGAGGGCGACCTTGCCGTCGTGCTCGGAGGCCAGCACCACGACGCCGCTCTTGATCGAGTCGCGCAGGGAATCGGACAGTGAACGCAGGGCGGTCTTGTCGAGTCCGCTCACCTGGCGCGTCACCATTCGGACGCCGCCGACCTCGAACGAGTCGTCGCGAGAAGGGCCGCCGCCCAGTGCCGCCTTGACGCGGAGGTCGCTCACCTCGCGGCCCAGGCGCTTGACCTCGGCGTGCAGACGCTCGATGACGGCGACCGCCTGGTCGGCCGGCGCGCCGAGGGAGTGCAACACCTCGTCGAGCACGCGGGTCCTCGAGATGGCGAACTCCACGGCGCCGTGGCCCGTCAACGCCTCGATGCGGCGCACGCCTGCTGCCACCCCTCCCTCTGAACCGATGGTGAAGAAGCCGATGTCGCCCGTCGCCCGGCAGTGGGTCCCGCCACACAGCTCCATGCTGAACGACGGCACCGAGACCACGCGGACCGTCTCGCCGTACTTCTCGCCGAAGAGGGCCATGGCGCCCGCCGCCATGGCGTCGGCGGTGGCCTTGACCTCGGTGACGACCGGGGCGTTGACGGCCACCTGCTCGTTGACGAGACGCTCGATGCGTTCGAGTTCGTCGCGCGTGATGGGCGCGAAGTGCACGAAGTCGAAGCGCAGGCGATCGGGGGCCACCAGCGAGCCCGCCTGCTTGACGTGAGGGCCGAGCACGCGGCGGAGCGCGGCGTGCAGCAGGTGCGTGGCCGTGTGGTTGCGGCGGACCGCATCGCGACGGTCGCTGTCGACCAGAGCCGTCACGGTCTCGCCCTCCTGCAGGCGGCCACGGGTGATCGTGACGCGGTGCGCGCGAGGACCGCCGTGGGCGAGCCGGGTCATCGCGACCACGAGGGCCTCCGCTCCGGTCGAGTCAGACCGGAGCGTTCCCGTGTCGGAGACCTGCCCGCCAGCCTCCACATAGAACGGCGTGTGTGGCAACACGACGTACCCGGTCTGACCTTCGCCGAGGTGGTCCACCTGCCGCCGCTCGACATCGAAGAGCGCGGCGACCGGGAGTCCGGGCATCCCGATGTGGGTGTAGCCGTCGAAGTGGTCGCCGAGCGCGAGCAGTTCGACCTCGGCCGCCTCGGATCGGAACTCGAACGCTTCGCGTTTCTTCTGGCCGAACGCCGAGGCCGCGCGGGCCTTCTCGCGCTGACCTTCCATGGCGCGTTCGAACCCCTGGCGGTCGACGGCGAGACCGCGTTCGCTGGCGAGGTCCTCGATGAAGTCCACCGGCAGGCCAAGCGAATCGTAGAGCCGGAAGATCTCGTCGCCGGGCACGACACGGCTCCCCGTAGCCGCCCGGTCGAGGACGTCCTCGAGCTTCGCGAGCCCTGACGTCAGCACGGCGTCGAACCGCTCTTCCTCGGTCCTCACGACCGTCACCACCGAGTCGCGGCCACTGCGCAGCTCGGGGTACTGGTCGCCCATCTCGGAGACGAGCACGTCGACGAGCTGGTGAAGGAACGGTTCACGTGCGCCGAGCTTCTTGCCGTGGCGCATGGCGCGGCGCATGATCTTCCGGAGCACGTAGCCCCGCCACTCGTTGGACGGCACGACCCCGTCGGCAATGAGGAACGTCATGGCGCGAAGGTGGTCGGCGACGACGCGCATCGAGACGTCGTTGGCGTGGGCCCTGCCGTATTCGAGCCCGACCATCTCGCCGAGCGCCCGCAAGGTGGGCTGGAAGAGGTCGGTGTCGTAGTTCGACAGCGTGCCCTGGATGACGGCGGTGATGCGCTCGAGCCCCATACCCGTGTCGATCGACGGGGCGGGCAGCGGGTCGAGCGTGCCATCGGCGTGCCGCTCGAACTCCATGAAGACGTTGTTCCAGATCTCGACGAAGCGATCGCAGTCGCACTCGATGCCCCGGCACTCGGCGTGCGGGCACGGCAGCTCCGGACGGTGGTAGTGGATTTCCGAGCACCGTCCGCACGGCCCCGTCTCGCCCATCTGCCAGAAGTTGTCTGCCGGCCCGAGCTCGGCGATGCGGTTCGCCGGCAGGAAGCGCTGCCAGAGGTCGAAGGCCTCGGCGTCGCGCGGGATACCCGCCTCGCCACGGAACACGGTCGCGTGAAGCCGCGTCGGCTCGAGCGACCAGACGTCGGTGAGCACCTGCCAGGCGTACTCGATCGCCTCGGCCTTGAAGTAGTCGCCGAACGAGAAGTTGCCCAACATCTCGAAGAAGGTGTGATGCCGCAACGACGGGCCGACATTGTCGAGGTCGTTGTGCTTGCCGCTCACGCGCATGCACTTCTGCGAACTCACGGCTCGAGCGTAGTCGCGTCGCTCACGTCCGAGAAAGACGTCCTTGAACTGGTTCATGCCCGCGTTTGTGAAGAGCAGTGTCGGGTCGTCGGCCGGGACGAGCGACGAGCTGGCCACGATACGGTGGCTGTTCCGGGCAAAGAAGTCGAGGAACCCGCTGCGAATCTCGCGCGAATGCATCCCACCATTCTACCAGTCACCTGCGCGGCGGGACGGCAGCGCACTCGGGCTCGCGTGTGTCGTCCGGGTCTCAGTCCTCGTCGGGGAGGGGTCGTTGACGGCCGAGGGCGGCCATCACCAGTTCGGGGGGGAAGCCGCGACGCAGCAGCTGGGCGTACAGGCGCGCCCGCGCGCGTGGGTCGAGGGGGTGGCCTTTGAGACGCCGCTCGACCTCGCGGGCCAGCACGGCTCGCTCGTCGACGTCTTGGAGAGCCGCCTCGACCGCCTGGCGAGCGAGCCCCCGGTCGATGCCCATGGCCTCGAGCTCACGCTCCACGCGAAGGCGGCCGCGCCGCTTTACGACAATCGCGGTCCGGGCGTAGGCGGCCGCCACCCGTCGGTCGTCGACCGCGCCATCCTGCTTGAGCCGCGTGAGCACGGCGTCGACCTGGTCGAGGTCGAACGACTCACCGAGGCGCTCGCGCAGCTGCGCTTCGGACAGCTCGCGCCGCGCCAGCATCCGAATGGCTGCCGCACGTGCGTCTGCGGGTTCCGTCCCCGCTCGAGGACCGCGCGCGGTGGTGGCGTCGGAGGACTGGGAGCGTCTACGCAGGCGTCGCGTGGCGGTCACGGAATCAGCGGCTGAATCGGAGGATCTCCGCGTCCCCGCCGGCACCGGCCTTCATCATCTGGTCGCGCGCCGCGTCGGCGGTGGTCGAGATGCCCTGGATCTTGAGCTTGAACTCGTCGCGGTTCGTCACGAAGCGCAACGCCTCCTCGTACGACACGACGCCACGCTCGTAGGCCATGAAGATCGACTGGTCGAACGTCTGCATGCCGTACTGGGATGTGCCCGTCGAGATGGCACTGCTGATGAGGTGGGTCTTGTCCTTGTCGACGATGCAGTCGCGGATGAACGGGGTGGCGATCATCACCTCGACGGCCGCGACGCGTCCCACGCCCGACGCGCGTGGCATCAGGCGCTGCGAGATCACGGCCTTGAGCACGCTGGCCAGCTGCAGGCGGACCTGCCGCTGCTGGTGAGGAGGAAACACCGCGATGGTGCGGTTGATGCTCTCGGTGGCGTCGAGCGTGTGCAGCGTCGAGAACACCAGGTGACCGGTTTCCGACGCGAGCAGCGCGGTCTCGACCGTCTCGAGATCGCGCATCTCGCCCACCAGGATGACGTCGGGATCCTGGCGCAGCGCGCTGCGGAGGGCAGTGGCAAACGACGGGGTGTCGACCGACACCTCCCGCTGGCTGACGATCGACAAGTGATCCCGATGCAGGTACTCGATCGGGTCTTCGATCGTCATGATGTTGGCGCTGCGGGTGTGGTTGATGTGGTCGATCATCGCCGCGAGCGTCGTGCTCTTGCCCGACCCGGTCGTCCCGGTGACGAGCACCAGTCCGCGCTCTTCCTCGGCGATTGTCTTGAGCGTCGACGGCAGCTCGAGGTCGTCGATGGTCGGCACGACCGTGGGGATCACGCGGAACACCAGGCCGACGGTGCCGCGCTGGCGATAGACGTTGCAGCGGAACCGGCCAAGCCCGGGCACGCTGTAGGCCAGGTCAATCTCCGTCAGCTCGGCAAACCGTTCCCACTGTGCCGGCGACATGACGTGCTGCGCGATGCGTTCGGCATCGCTGCCCTCGAGGCGCCGATCCTCGCTGGCGACGACCAGCGTGCCGTCAATCCGAAGGATGGGATACGTGCCGGTCTTGAGGTGGAGGTCGGAGGCCTGGCGTTCGATGGCGGTGCGGAGCAGGTCGTTGATGTCCATGGCAGCGCGCTCGCGTCCGCGGCGCGCCTACCGGCCCTCGCTGGTGAGCGGTGCCGGCGCCGGTTCGCGCAGGGACGCTTCCTCGTCGTAAACGTACGTGAGCCACCCGTGCCGGTCGGGCATCTCCCCCCGAATCACCCCGAAGAAGGCCCGCTGGATCTCCCGGGTGACCGGCCCCGGCTTCCCGTCACCGACGGGGATGCGATCCACCGACCTCAGGGGCGCGATCTCGACCGCCGTGCCGACCAGGAACGCCTCGTCGGCGGTGTAGAGCATCTCCCGCGGCAGCATCTCCTCGCGGACGCGATAGCCCGCCTCTCGGGCGAGGGTGACCACCGAGTCGCGCGTGATGCCTGGCAGGATCGACGCGCTGACGGCGGGCGTGTAGAGCGTGCGATCGCGCACGAGGAACAGGTTCTGCCCGCTCCCCTCGCTCAGGTAGCCAGCCGTGTCGAGGGCGATGCCCTCGCTGAACCCGTCGAGCACGGCCTCCATCTTGATGAGCTGCGAACTCGCGTAGTTCGCGCTCGTCTTGGCCAGTGCCGGAAACGTGTTCGGGGCCACACGCGTCCAGGAGCTTACCCGGACGTCGACCCCCTTTTCGGCGGCTTCCGCGCCCAGATACGCGTCCCACTCCCACACCAGCACCGCCCCGTCGACAGGGCAGGGCAGGGGGTTGATTCCGAGCGTTGCGTATCCACGGTAGATAATCGGCCGGATGTAGCAGGCCTTCAGCTGGTTGGCCCGGATGGTCTCGAGGATGGCCCGGCGCAGATCGGCCTGCCCGAACCGGTAGTCGAGGCGGTAGATCCGCGCCGAATCGACGAGACGGCGGACGTGGGCGTCGAGCCGGAAGCACGCCGACCCCTTCGGCGTGGCGTAGCAGCGGGCCCCTTCGAACACCGCGCTCCCGTAGTGGACCACGTGCGAGGCGATGTGAATGCGGGCGTCCGCCCAATCCACCAACTCGCCGTTCATCCACACCTTGCCCTCACCACTAAAGGCCATCACGACACCTCACCCGCTCGCCAAACGGCTGAGTCTAGCATCACTGTCGTTCGCCACAAAACGGACACCGGTCGGACCTGGCGTGGAGCGGTTTACGGCACTGCCAGCAGAACCGGGGAGGTCCGCCGTCGCGGGTCCGGCCGCTTGGCGGCTCGTGGGCATCCACCGGCATGCGGGCCGCCTGTCGCACGGTTTGCGGCGGTTCGTCGGGCCGGACCGGCGACGGTCGGGCGACCGCCCGAGGCCGAAGGTCGAGCAGGGCGTCCAGCAGGTCTGACGCCCGCTGGTACCGGGCGGTTACGTCGGGAGCCATGGCCTTCAAGACGATGTCATTCAGCCGCCTGGGAATGGCCGGGTTCTTCAGCCGAGGCGGGGACACCAGTTCCCCGCTCATCAGCTTGTCGAGATCCGACGGCGCCGGGGCCTCGTAGGGCAGCACCCCGGTCAGCATCTGGTACATCGTGACCCCAAGCGAGTAGAGGTCGGAGGCGAAAACGGCCTTGCCCTGGAACTGCTCGGGCGCCATGTAGGGCGGGCTGCCGATCACGGTGGTGCCGTGGGCGGCGATCTCCAGAAAGCGCGAGGTGCCGAAGTCGGCCACCTTGACCACGCCCTGCGGTGACACCAGCACGTTGGCCGGTCGCAGGTCGCGGTGGATGACGCCCTGGCGATGCGCGTGGTCCATCGCGTTGCAGATCTGGACCGTGTAGTCGATGGCCCGAGTTACCTCGAGCGCGCCCACGCTGGCGATGATGTTCTCCAGGGTCTCGCCCTGCACGTACTCCATCACGATGAAGAACAGGTTGTCCTGTCGTTCGGCCGTCGTGATCGAGACGATGTTCGGGTGGCTGACGCTGGCCAGGAGCCGTGGCTCGCGCAGCAGTTCGCCGAAGTCGAGGTTCTGGCGGTGGGGCACCTTGATGGCCACCTTCTTGTCGATCCAGGTGTCCTCGGCGAGATAGACCGTGCCGAATCCGCCGCTGCCGAGCAACTGCAGGATGCGGTACTTGCCGAGCGTCTGCCCCTTGAACAGCATCGCGCGTGAGTATAGCCCGAAGCTTCGCACCTCGCGCTCGTATAATCTCCTCGTGCACGCGCGCTTCTACGCTCCATCGCTGTCGGGCAGCGCGACGACCGTCGATCTCGACCCGGAGGAGGCGCACCATCTCGTCCACGTCCTGCGGCTCGGCGTCGGTGCCGAGGTGCTGGTCTTCGATGGGCGGGGACATCAAGCGCGGGCACGCGTCGAACGCATCACGCGGCGGGCCACGACGCTGGCGATTCTCGAACCGGCGGCGGCCGCTCCCGAACGCCTCGTGCGTGTGACGCTCGCGCAGGCCGTGCTCAAGGGCGACCGCATGGACGAGGTCATCCGCGAGACGGCCATGATGGGCGTCTCGACCATCGTGCCCGTCGTTTCGGCTCGGACCGTCGTGCCCTGGCGCACGGCGGCGGGCGAGGGGCAGCGCGCACGCTGGGATCGCTTGGCGGTGTCTGGCGCGAAGCAGTGCGGGCGCGCGGTGGTCCCTTCCATCGGGCGAGCGGCCACGCTCACCGACGTCCTGCTCGCGCCGCTGCCGGCCGCACGGCTCGTGCTCGTCGAGCCGGCGCACGGCGAGATGACGTCGGCCCACCTGCCGGATCTGGCGCAGCGCGCGCGTGGCGGGGGAGCGGTCGTGCTAATCGGCCCGGAAGGCGGATGGACCGCAGCCGAGGTTGCCGAGGCTTGCCGCGCGGGGTTCGAGCCGTGGTCGCTGGGGCCGATGACGCTGCGGGCTGACGCCGTGCCGCTCGTCGCCCTCGGCGTGCTCTATCACGAGTGGGAGTCGGCGTCGCGGACGGTGCCGTCGAGCGGGGGCGCCTGACCAGGTTGCGCGTGTGTCGATCAGGGCCGGCGGAAGACCACGCACTCCCAGCCGTTCTCACTGCGGCGGTCGGCCGTCTCGAGTTCCGGGAACGCCCCGATCAGCGTGGACGCCTGATCGCTGGTGAATCCGCTGGCCACAAGTGAGCCGCCTGGGACCACCAAGCCACTCAGGACGGTTGCGTGACCCATCAGCATGACGGCCGTCAGGTTCGCCAGCACCACGTCGACAGCGTCTGCGGCAGCGGTGGCGAGGTCGGCGCGTCTCACCTCGACGACGCCAGAGACCCCATTCCGCAAGACGTTGTCGTGGGCGGAGGCAATCGCGTCCGGGTCGACGTCGATGGCCAGCACGTGCGCGGCCCCGAGTCTTGCCGCGGCAATCGCCAGCACACCCGAGCCCGTGCCGACATCGAGCACTCGCCGCTTTCGCACGTCGAGCGTTTCGAGGGCCAGCAGGCACAGCCGGGTCGACTCGTGGTGTCCCGTGCCGAAGCCCATGGACGGCTCGATCACGATCAGGATGGGCGCCTCATCGGCCGGCGTGTCTGGGGGCAGGTCCCATGGTGGCGCCACGACGAACCGCCCAACGCCGATTGCCCCAAGCGTCGACTGAACCTTCTGCAGCCACCCCTCGTCGGCGACGTCCACGAGCGTGACGGCGCACACGCCGCCGAACTCGCGCGCGAGCGCCGCGCTCGCCGTCAGCCGCGCGGCCGCGTCGGAGAAGTAGATGCGATACGTGAGGTCGGCGGGTTGCTCGACGGCGGTGGCCTCAAGGCCATCGAGGACCAGCGCGACGCGCTCGTCGAAGTTCCAGGCTGGCGGGAACGCGGCCGGCAGCGCCTGCGTGACGCGCAGCTCGATCGCGGGCCACAGCCGCGTGGGCGTATCAGCCAAAGATGTCCCTGACGCGTTCGAAGAAGGGCTTCTCGGCGTCGGAGTCCCGTGGCACCGGGCCTGGCTTCGTGTCCTTGAGGGTCCGGGCCAGCTCTTCAACGAGCTTGCGCTGCTCGCGCGTCAGCTTGCGAGGCACGCTCACCTTCATCTGCACGAACAGGTCGCCCCGGCCGCGTCCCGTCACGCTGGGCATGCCTTTCCCGCGCAGGCGAAAGGCCGAACCAGCCTGTGTGCCTGCCGGGATGTCCACGGTGTGCTCCTCGTTGATCCCTGGGACGGGGACGGTCCCCCCGAGCGCGAGCGTGGGGAAGGGGACCTCGACCTCACAGTTGAGGTCGTCGCCCTCGCGCCGGAACAGCGGGTGCTCGGCGACCTGCACGACCACATAGAGGTCGCCAGGCGGACCGCCGGCGAACCCGTGCTCTCCCTCGCCGACGATCCGGAGGCGTTGGCCCGCGGAGATTCCCGCCGGTACCTTGACCGTGATCCGCCGCTCCTTCGCCGTGCGACCGGCTCCGCGGCAGCTGGTGCAGGGCTTGGTGATGACGCGCCCGGTGCCGCGGCACATGCCGCAGGTGCGAGCGACGGTGAAGAAGCCCTGCTGGAACCTCAACTGGCCGTGGCCGCCGCACTGGCGACAGATTTCAGGGCCGCTGCCTTCCGCGGCCCCCGTGCCGTGACACGTCTCGCACGTTTCCTCACGTGGCACCTGGATGGCGGTCTCGGTGCCGGAGGCTGACTCGTCGAACGAAATCTCGAGGTCGTAGCGGAGATCGGCGCCGCGCCGTGGGCCGCCGCGCCGGCGTCCGCCACCAAACAAGTCGCCGAATCCGAAGAAGTCGCCGAGGCCGCCGAGGATGTCGCCGAAGTCGGCGAAGATGGTCGGGTCGAACCCGGCGGGGCCTTGGCCGGCACCCACACCCGCGTGGCCGAAGCGATCGTAGGCCGCGCGCTTGTCCGGGTCGGCGAGGATCGCGTAGGCCTCGGCTGCTTCCTTGAACTTCTCCTCGGCCTGCTTGTCACCGGGGTTGCGGTCGGGGTGGTACGTGAGCGCCATCTTCCGATAGGCGCTCTTGATCTCCCCCTCGTTGGCGCTTCGGCCGACGCCGAGCACCTCGTAGTAGTCGCGCTTGGTCACGCGGTCGCCACCTTCACCAGCGCCGGACGCAGCAGCCGGTCGCCCATGCGGTACCCGCGGCTGAAGACCTCGATGATCTCTCCATCACGGCGGTCTCCGGCCGCCTCACGCGCCAGGGCTTCGTGTTCGCGTGGGTCGAAGTCGGTCCCGAGCGGATCAATCGGTTCGACCTTTCGCCTCGCCAGCAGGTCGAGGAGCCGCTTGTGGATGAGCGCGACCCCCTCGCGGTAGGCCTGGGTCACGGTGACGTCGATGGGGGCCTGGACGGCCCGCTCCAAATCGTCGAGCAACGGCAGGAGTTCCTTGACGAGATCGGCTGCCGCGTACTCGGCGAGCTCACGACGCTCCTTCTCCACGCGCTTGCGGTAGTTGTCGAACTCCGCCGTCTTGCGGAGCAGGAGCTCCTTGAACTCATCGCGTGCCCGGGCAACCGCCTCGAGGGCCTCGTCGCCTTGCGTCCGTGCGTCGTGCGGCGGCAGTTCGTGGTCCGGTGCCGCCGGAGCGGTCTCGTCGTTCATGGCCATGTCAGTTGCGCTCGCCGGCAAGCACCCGGCCGAGGATACGGGAAAGCCCATCGACGGCGGTGATCGCACGAGCGTAGCGCATCCGCCGCGGGCCGAGCACACCGACCACGGTGCCCCCGGGGGCCGTCGAGGCCACGAGGCTGAAGCTCCGCAAGTCGGGCGCCACGTGCTCGCCCCCGATGACCACGGTGAGGCCGGGCCCCTCGATGTACTCGTTCAGCAGCCTGATCAGCCGGTGCTTCTCCTCGAGCATCGCGAACACGGCCCGCAGTGTCTCCATGGGGACGTCGTGCGCGGCCACGCTCTCCTCGACCAGCGACGACGCGCCGTGGACGTGCAGGCGGGGCTGTGTTGCCGCATTGTCAAGGGTCGCGCATGCCAGGCGAAAGGCCAGCGCCATCAACTGGTCGTACAGCACCCGCTCCTGGCGCATCCGCTCGAGGACCTCGGCGCGGATGTCCCCCAGGCGCTGGCCGGCGAACTGCTCGTTGAGGTAGTTGGCGGCCTGCACGAGATCGCTCGGCAACATCGCCTCGTCGGTCTTGACCACCTTGTGCCAGACCTGGTCGCCGCTGGCGACCAGCACCACGAGGACCCTCGAGGCGTCGAGCGCCACGAAGTCGACGTGCCGGAGCACGGTGGCATCGCTGGCGGGGACCAACGCGAAGCCGAGGTGATGCGAGATCCGCGCAACCTCGTGCGAGGCGCTGGCGACGATGTCGTCGGCAGTCCCGGCGCTGCGCAGCCTGGCCTCGACGTCGCCCGGCCACCGGCCGGGTTTCAGGCCCTCGATCAGGAGGTCCACGTAGCAGCGATAGCCGCGGTCGGTCGGAGCGCGTCCTGCCGACGTGTGGGGCTGCACGAGATAGCCACCCTCTTCGAGCCGGGAGAGGATATTGCGGACCGTGGCCGACGAGACCCCGAGGCCGGAGTGGCCGGCGAGCCAGAGCGACGACACCGGTTCGCCATGCTCGATGAACTCCCGAACGAGCAGGGCCAGCACGCGGCGGTCACGCTCCGGCAGGTCCTTCGACGAGGGCGGCGAGGGTCGTGAATCTCCAGGGGGCATTTAGCAGTCGCCTATCACGAGTGCTAACGATGATTATACACGCTGTCGTGTCTCCGGCCACCGGCTCGATGCCGTCACAGTCCGGCTCTGGCGGCGAGTCGCGTGGTCTCGCGCGCCGCCCTCGCCGACAGCTCGCTCAGGTCGGCACGGGTGAGGGCGAAGTTGTCGACCAGGACCTCACCGTCGACGACGACGTGCCTCACGTCGGTGCCGCGCGCCGAGTAGACGATGGCCGAGTAGGGGTCGACGACCGGCAGCAGGTGGGGACGGTCGCGGTGCACGACCACGAGGTCGCCCCGCTTGCCCGGCTCGAGGGAGCCGACGTCGCGCTCGAGGCCAAGCGTCCGTGCGCCGTCGCCGGTGGCCATCCGGACCACCTCGCGTGCCGGCAGGTGGCCGGGGCCCAGCCGGACGGCCTGGAGCGTCGCCGCGAGCCGCATTTCGTCGAACATGTCGAGCCGGTTGTTGCAGGCGGCCCCATCGGCCCCAAGCGACACGGTCACCCCGCGGGCCCTGAGCTCGGCGACCGGGGCGAGCCCCGAACCGAGCTTGAGGTTCGATCCCGGGCAGTGGAGGACCTTCACGTCCCGCTCGGCGATTACCGCCTGTTCTTCCTCATCCACCCAGACGCAGTGGGCCGCGCACAGGCGCGGCGTGGCCAGTCCGACCGACGCCAGATAGTTCACGTTGGTCATGCCGGTCTGGCGCCGAATCTCGTCGATCTCTCCGCGCGACTCCGACGCGTGCGTGTGGACGAGGAGTCCGCGGCCGGCGGATTCGGCCGCGACCGCCTCCAGCAGTTCGCGCGTGCAGGAGATGGCGAACCGCGGGGCCAGCGCGACCCGCAGGCGTCCATCAGCCCGGCCGTTCCATCGGGCATGGAGCGCCAGGCTCTCGTCGATGGCCTGCGACGTGGCCTCGCGCAACCGCGACGGGGCCTGCGCGTCGGCGTCCATCATGCACTTGCCGACCGTGGCGCGCAGCCCCGTCCGGGCCAGCGCCTCGAGCACCGCGTCAGTGTCGTGCACCGTCTCCATCGTGAGCACCGAGGTGGTGCCCGACAA
Source organism: Acidobacteriota bacterium (assembly GCA_017860085.1). Lineage (GTDB taxonomy): Bacteria > Acidobacteriota > Vicinamibacteria > Vicinamibacterales > JAFNAJ01 > JAFNAJ01. The sequence continues at coordinate 14,224 of JAFNAJ010000005.1, forward strand.
CAGCAGCTCGGCCGCCGCCAGGTGCGTCGCGGCCGCGAGCGATTCAGGCGTGTGGGCTGCCTCGAGCGGCCAGACGCGGGTGCGCAGCCAGTCGAGCAGCACGAGGTCGTCGGCCAGGCCCCGGAACAGGGTCTGGCACAGGTGCACGTGCGTCTGCACGAACCCCGGCAGCACCCAGCCATTGCCAGCGTCGAGCACGGGCGTGCCCGGCGTCGCGGCTCGTTCTGCCTCAGGGCCCACGGCCTCGATGCGGCCGTCGACGATCCACACCCCGCCCTCCACGCGGTCGAACGTGGCGTTCATCGTGAGGACGGTTCCGCCGCGAACCAGCAGCGTGCGCATGATCTCACTCGGATGAAGGCGGCCGCGGGGCGTCGCGTCCCTCGAGCGAGGGCGGTGCCCACCGGAGCGAATGGGCCGTGGCATCCCGACCGTCGGCGTGCACCTTGCCGTACTTGACCGCGATCAACTCCGCGACGATGGCGACGGCGATCTCTTCGGGCGTGACGGCCCCGATGTCGAGACCGATCGGGGAGTAGATGCGCCGCAGTGCGTCGGCGGGGATGTTGCCCTCGGCGAGCACCTGCTCATAGAGGCGTGCGACCTTGGCCCGGCTCCCGATGAGGCCGAGGTACGTCAGGTCGCGCGAGACGACGGTGCGGAGCGCGTCGAGATCGTGCCGATGGCCGCGCGTGGCGATCACGACGTAGGCGCCGGCCGGCATCTCGGCATGGCCGAGCCACGTGGGAATGTCGTCCACGACGACCTCTGCCGCCTCGGGGAATCGCTCGGGGCTGGCGAACTTCTCCCGGTCGTCCAGCACGTGCACCCGGAAGCCGCAGGCCGCCGCCATTCTGGCCACGTGGTAGCCCACGTGCCCGGCGCCGACCACGTAGAGTTCCGGTGAGGGAGCGACCGGCTCGATGAATACGTCCATCTGGCCTCCGCAGATGAGACCCGTCTCTTCGGCGAAGTCGTCGTTGAGATCGTAGTGGACCAACTCGGCGCGGTTGTCGCGCATGGCGACGCGCGCCCGCTGGAACGCGTCGTTCTCGTAGCAGCCGCCGCCAATCGTGCCCAGCGTGCGGCCGTCCTCGAGCACCAGCATGCGGGCGCCCACGCGCTGCGGCGTCGAGCCGTTCGCGCGGACGATCGTCACGAGCGCCGCGCGCTCTCCGCGTGAGAGCACCTCGGCGATCGCGGCGAACACCTCGCGGGCGGACACGGCGGTGACGCGGGCTAGATGAGGACCTCGACCTTGCCCTTCGCACGCAGCGCGCGCACGAAGTCGACCATCTCGCGCTGCTGGGCCTGCATGACGAGGAACTGGCCGATGCGGCCGCTGGCCTCGGCGAGCGGCACGGTGCGAGGCTGGCGATGGTCGGTGAGCTTGATGATGTGGAAACCAAAGGGTGACTCGACGACCCCGCTCACCTCGCCGGGCTTCAGGGCGACCACGGCCTGCTCGAAGGCGGGCACCATCTGACCGCGCCCGAAGTAGTTCAAGTCGCCGCCGTTCGAGGCGCTCCCGTCCTGGGAGTGCTCACGGGCCAGCGCCGCGAAATCCCCTCCGGCCTGCACCTGCTTCAACAGGGCTTCGGCCTTGCTCCGAGCGTCCTTCTTCTGCTCGGGTGTGGCCGTCGACTCGACGCGGATCAGGATGTGGCTGGCGCGAAACGACTCGGGCTGCTGAAACTGCTCGGGGTTCTTGTCGTAGAAGGCCTTGACGTCGCCGTCGGTCACCGAGATCTTGGGCTTGATCTCCGCTTCGAGCATCTTGGCGACGGCCAGCTCCTTGCGGCTCTCTGTACGCAGCGTCGCGAGCGAGACACCGCGGTCGGTGAGGGCCTTCTTGAACTCGTCCTCGCTCTTGAACTGCTTTTTCAGGGCGTCGATCCGCTGATCGACCTCGGTATCCGCCACCGTGACCTTGCGGCGCTCGGCCTCCTGCGCCAGCAGGTGAATCCCGATCAGATTATCGAGGACCCCGCGGAACACGCGGTCGCGCTGGTCGGCCGGCACCGGCCGTCCGGCCCGTCGCTCCAGCACGCTGACGGCTCGCTCGAATTCGCCGCGGCTCACCGCCTCGTTGTTGACGCGTGCGAGGACGTCGGGCAACTGCGCCGGCACGGGCTTGACAGCGCCCGCCGCGCCGCCGGACGGCGGTGGCGCCTGGGTCGCGGCGGCCGCGAGGCCAGCACCGAGGTCGACGTCACCGCTGCTGTCAGCCGGCGAACCAGGGCTCGTGCCTGCCGTGGGCGTGGCAGGGGGAGCGGGGGAGGCGGCCGCCGTCGAGCCGGCCTGGACCGCGTCCTGGCCGGCCGGGGGCGACGACTTCTGGCAGGCGGCTGCCGTACAAACCACGACAAGAACGAGCAGGAACTTCTTCACAATGACCTCGAAGGGGTGGACAGGTACTCCAGCGATTATAGCAACCTGCCGCCTGGCCCACGCCTGGCGTGTCGGCATCGGCGGCATCAGAAGCGGTGAACCTCGCACACGTCGGTGGGCTCGGTGCCGGCCACAAAGGCTTCGGTGAACACCCGGAAGCATCCTGGCCCGGCCAGTTTCCCGGTGTCTCGGTCGATCTCGACGAACACGAGTCCGGGCGGCGCCTCGAACGGGCGGTTCGGATGGCCCGCCAGCGCGCGCTGCATGAAACTGGTCCAGATGGGCAGCGCGGCCTGGCTGCCGCTCAGGCCCACGGCCTGATTGTCGTCGAACCCCACCCAGACCACGGTGAGCAACTCGGGAGTGAATCCAACGAACCAGGCGTCACGCAGGTCGTTGGTCGTGCCCGACTTGCCAGCCGCGTCGAGAGCAAAGCCGGCCGCCCGCGCCGCGGCTCCGGTGCCCTCGTTGATGACGCTGCGCAGCATGTTCGTGACGAGGAACGTCGTGTCCGGGCGCGCCACCCTGCGGGCCCCGGCATCCTGTGCCGAGCCGAGGTCGCGGCCCTCGGTCGTCACACGCGAAATGGTGCGGAGCGGTCGGACTTCCCCCGCGTTGACGAACAGCGTGAAGGCTTCCGCGACTTCCCACGGCGTCAGCTCGAACACTCCCAGGGCGATCGAAGGGTACGCTCGCACCTCGGCAGCCGTGCCCACACGACGCCACAGCTCCGCGACGCGTCCGAACCCCACCATCTCGCCCACTCTGGCCGTGGCCACGTTGCGCGACATGGCGATGGCGCGACGGAGCGTGATGGTGCCGTCGTACTCGTCGCCGTAGTTGCTGGGCGCCCACTCCTGGTCGCCAAACACGAAGGTGGTCGGCTCGTCCACTACGAGCGTGGCCGGGGTGATGTCGGTGCGTCCCTCGGCGGCTGCCGATTCGAAGGCCGCCAGGTACACGAAAGGCTTGGCGACCGACCCGGGCTGGCGCCTGGCCGTCGTCACGCGGTTGAACTGCGAGACCCCGTAGTTTCGCCCACCCACCAGTGCCAGGACGTCGCCGGAGGTCGGATCGACTGCGACCAGCGCTCCCTGCACGCGGCCAGGTCTTTTCTTCTTGGCGAGCGTCTCATCGACGCTGGCGAGGCCCTCACGCAATACGGCTTCGGCCACGCGCTGGAGGTGCAGATCGAGCGTGGTGTAGAGGTCCACCGGGCGTGCGCCGTCGGCGGCCGCCGGGTAGCCCGTGGAAAACGCCTCGGCGACCACGTCGACGAAGTACGGCGCCTCGGCGTCCAGCCCCCGCGAGACCGCCTCGAGTGGCTCCGCGATGGCGCGCTCGGCCGCGTCGGCGGTGATGTAGCCGGCCTCGACCATGGCCCGGAGCACGACGTTACGTCGTTCTTTCGATCGCTCGGGTGCCCGGAACGGCGAATAGACGGGCGGAGACTGGATGAGGCCCGCGATCGTGGCGGCTTCGGCGAGGCTCACGTTGCTGATGTCCTTGTTGAAGTACAGGCGAGCGGCCTCCGCCACGCCGTGAATGGCAAAGGAGCCACGCTGGCCGAGGTACACGTCGTTGAGGTACAGCTCGAGGATCTCGTCCTTCGACAGCCGACGCTCCATCACGAGCGCCATGAACTGCTCCAGCACCTTGCGCCGAATGGTCTTCTCGCGGGTGAGGAAGAAGTTCTTCACCAGCTGCTGCGTGAGCGTGCTGCCGCCGACGAGGTAGGGCCGGTCGCCCTTGAGGTTGGTGACGATCGCGCCGATCGTGCGCACGACGTCCACGCCGGGATGGTCGTAGAAGCGCCGATCTTCGATCGCGAGGACTGCCTCGCGCATGACCTTCGGGATGGTGTCGAGCGGGACGGTCCGTCGCTTCTCGCGGGCCGTCGCCACCAGTTCGGTGATGAGGTGGGGCGCCAGGAACAACGACTCGACCGCGCCGCCGCCCTCGACGTCGAGGGCGTCGACCCGTTCGGCCTCGCCCGCGCCGCGCGGCGGCCTGAACACGACGCGAACGGCCTTGCCGTGCCACTCGCCCCCACGGGGCATGAGGCGCACCGTTTCCTGGTCGACGGCGAACTCGCCAGGCGCCTGAAGCGCCGGCTTGAGCGCGTACCCCATGTCGTTGAGGCGCTCGACCAGCTCCGTCTCGGTCAGGGCCTGTTGACGGCGGAGTTCGAACGGGCGTGCAAACACCCGGGGGTACGAGCGGGTGCGCTCGCCGTGCATGCGCTCGTCAATCACCCGGGCGAAGCGCGCGTAGTAGAAGCCTGCCACGGCCGACGCCGAGACGAACGCGAGGGTCGCGAGGACCAGCAGGACCCGCGGCCACCGTCTGCGTTTGCGGGTCAGCGTTCGACGTGGCGACTGCGGTGGGCGTTCGTGACTCACGGGAGGAGCGGCAGGCGCAGTACGCGCAGGTGGACCCTGGGGGACGAACTCACTACGGGGTCACCACCCAGTGCGCTCCGGGCGCCAGCGGGATGTCGCGGCGCAGGATGTCGACGAGGACGGGACCGTACCGATTCAGAAAGTACACGAAGCCCAGGGTGCGTTCCTGCAGATGGCCCTGCGGAAAGGCCTGCACCTGTGCGCGGTGAAACTGGCGGCGGAGCGTCTCGTCACGGCGCTTGGCGGCGTGAATCACCTTCGAGTGCAGCGCGCGCAGATCGTGCGTCATGCGGCCCAGGGTCGACCGCGCCGCGCCTTCGAGGGTCGGGTCGAGCGCTGGCACGGCCGCAATGACGGCGGCCATTCGCTCCTCGACCGCGCGCGACGCGTCGTGCAACGAGGCCTCGACGCCCGGCGGCAGCTGCGCTTCGAGCAGGTGGTTGAGCTCGGCCTCGTCCTGCGCCTGCAGCGCCTCCAGAGCGACGCCGTAGCGGGTGAGGAACCTGGTCGCGGCCGAGTCGAGCACCGTCGCCGTCTGGCGCGGATAGATGAGCGGCATCGGGACGCCGAAGTGCGCGTAGACCTCGCGCAGCTGTCCGAGGTAAGCCAGCTCGGAAGGTCCCGCCACGTAGCACACCGTCGGGAACAGCGCGTCCTGCACGAGCGGGCGCAGCAGCACGTTGGGGCTGAAGCGCTCGGGATGCGTCGACGCTTCGGCGAGCAGGGCCGAGGGCTCGCAGGCGCGCGCGCCAATGATGAAGCGGCCATCGACGAGCTTGATGGCCTGCCGTCCCTCCGCCAGGTGAAACAGCGCGACCCCGTCGTGTGGCTCGACCTGGGCGTGATAGCCGCGGGCGGCCAGCGCGTCCCCGGCCTTGGCTGCCAGGGCGGCTGTCGTGCCGGGATGCGAGAGCTCGTGGGCGAACACGCCTGCCACGAGCGGTTTCGCGGCCGGGTCGGCGCAGTCGAACACGATCAGGCCGTGCGGGCCCAGCACGTGCTCGAGCCAGCGGCCAAACGCGTCGGACATGCCCACCCCTGGTCGGTAGGCCCTGGAGAGACCGTCGATCAGGTCTGCGGAGAACTCGGTCTCGGCCAACGCCGCCCGCAGCGTGCCGATGGCCGCGGTCACGTCTTCACTCAGGACGACCGTCGCGACCGGCACCTCGCCTGCGGTGAGCGGCCGGGGGAGCGAGATCACATGCGGGTGCGACTCGCCGTCGAGGACGGTGGTCGAGGCCACCTCGTCCCAGTCGTGATCCTCGGAGTCGATCCAGAACACCGGCACGGCCGGCGTGCCGTGGATGCGCGAGACATCCTCGGCGAGCCTGATCGTGGTCAGGGCCTTGAGCAGCGTGTACAGCGGGCCACCGAAGAGCCCGGCCTGCTGGCCCGTGATCACCGCGACGGTCGTGTCGCCGGCCAGCCTTTGGACAGCCGCGCGGGCGGCCGGCGGCGCACCCCGGCGTTCCTGCTGTGCGGCAAGGAGCGAGACGAGACCAGCACGGTCCCGTCGATGGCGCTGGGTTCGGCCAATCGCGTCCTGCCACGCGCCAGATGCCAACGGGTCACCCGCGTAGAACGGCGCAAGCTCCGCGAAGCGGCTCGTATAGTCGACCGCGAGGCGCCGGATGCCCGGCATGCGGGCGAGCTCTATGGCGACGCGTCCTTCCGCGCCCGTCGATTCCTGCACAGAACCGCTACTGTCTCAGAGCCCCGACGAGGCTGTCAACTACGGAACCGGGCGGCCGCAACGCGCGCTATACTCATGGCGCCCGCGGGAACGCGCCGCCAGCCCCGGCAGGAGTTCACCCTGGTCCACGACGAGTCCGCACCGCACGAGACGCCGTCCTCGATCGGCCCGTTTCGCGTCCTGCACCAACTCGGCGCCGGTGCGCTGGGGCCGGTGTTTCGGGCGTTCGACCCCGACCGCGACCGGCTGGTCGCCATCAAAGTCTTTCGACTCGACTTGACGCCCGAGCAGACAGCCGATCTCGCGCGCGCGCTCGAGGCCATGGCAGAGCGCTGTGCGCCGCACCCGTCGATCGCGATGCCCGTCCAGGCCGGGGTCGAAGGGACGTGCGCCTATCTCGTCCAGCAGTACGTGCCGTTCGACACGCTCGACATGCACCTGCGCCGCGGTGGCACCGGGAGCGCCGAAGAGGCGCTGGCACTGCTTCGCCAGGTGGCCGACGCGCTCGAGGCGGCACATGGGGTGGGTGTGCGCCACGGCGCTCTCCATCCGCGCGACATCCTGGTGTCGACGACCGGCGACGTCATGGTCACGGGGCTCGGTGTCGCCGATGCGCTCGAGGCCGTGGGCGCCAGCGCTCCCGTGCGCCGGCCTTATGCCGCGCCGGAGCGGGTGACCGGGCGGCCGTGGGACCACCGGGCCGACGTGTTCACGGTGGCTGTGCTGGCGTTCGAAATGCTCAGCGGGCGACGGCCAACCGGCACAGGGGCGGTGGCAGCCGAGCAATTCGAGTTGGAGGACGCGGACGTCGACGTCGCCCGTTGGCAGCAGGCGCTTGCACGCGGTCTGGCTGAATCACCAAACGACCGGTTCGCCTCCGCAGGACAGCTCATCGACGCCCTCGAGGGGCGTGCCGAGGAGAAGTCCGACGCGCTCGGTGCCTCGGCGCGTCTCGAGCGGGTGGCGCCTTCCGAGGAGGTGGCCGAGCCGTTCGAACCGGCCGAGCCGGAGTGGCCGGTGACGCCGGTCGCGATTGAAGAGGACCGGCAGGTGGCCGAGCCCGACGTCGACGGCCGCCGTGACGCGGACGATCTGGACGCCATCGACCTTGAACCACCCGGAGCCTTCGACCTGGGCGACGTGCAGGTGCGCGAGAAGTCGTCCGAAGCTCTGGAGCCCTCGCTGCTCGACCTGCTCGAAAGACCATCGGAACCGCTCGAGGAGCCTGTCGAAGCCGAGCCAGCGCATGGTGCCGCACCGCTCGCCCATTCAGCGGCACGCCAGCCCCAGGTGATGCCGCCTCCCGTCGTGGAGGCAGCCCCGGCGCCTGAGGGTCGAGTCGGCGAGCTGCCGCGCCCCCCCGTCAGGGAGGCTGTTCGCACGCCGTGGCCTCCGGAGCCAGCGCCCGAAGAGGGGGTGCAGTGGCGCTGGCTTGCCCCCGCACTTGGCGCGCTGGCCGGCGTCGCAATCGGTCTTGCTCTCGGCTACTCCCTATGGGGCCGGTCGGTGCCTGTGCCGCCCGGGCAACCGCCGTCCGAGCCGACGGTCATCTCCTCGACGCCCGCTCGGCCAGCGCCCAGCCCACCCACGCCCCGGAAACCCGAGCCGTCTGCCACGACGACGCCCGGTCCCGCCGCGACGGTTCCAGCAGCTCCGCGCGACGCCGCGACGGCGCCGGCTCCGCGCCGCGAGCCGCCGACACCGACCCGAAAGGCCGAGGTTGCACGCGGGCGACTCAGCGTTCGGTCCTCCCCGTCCGGTGCGCTCGTCACTCTCAACGGTCAGCCTCGGGGCGTGACGCCGCTCGACCTGCGCGACGTCGCCTTTGGGACATACGAGGTGCAGGTCGCACGACCCGGATACGCGCCCGACACTCGCCGCGTGGTCCTGTCCGACCGAGCCCCCGCGGTGTCGTTCTCGGTGTCGCTCGTCGCGGGCGCGGTTCCGCCTCTTGGAGAACCGACGCGAAGGGCCGAGGTCGCCTCGCTCGACATCGTGTCGAAGCCGCCGGGCGCACGTGTGTTCGTCGACGGATCACCCGTGGGCCTGACGCCGCTTCGCCTGCCGGAACTCGCGGCGGGTTCTCACACCATCCGTCTCGAACTCGCGGGCCACCGCCCGTGGACGACGACGGTGTCGCTCCGCGCCGGCCAGGCGGAGCGTGTGACCGCCTCGCTCGAAGAGGACGTCCCGCGATGAGAGCCGTCCTCGCGCTCGAGAACGGGCAGTGGTTCGAGGGGACCTCCGTTGGCGCCCCGGGCGAGACGGCCGGGGAGGTCGTGTTCAACACGAGCCTGACCGGCTACCAGGAGGTGCTGACCGACCCTTCGTACGCGGGCCAGATCGTCACGATGACCGCACCCCAGATCGGCAACTACGGGGTGGCGCCCGACGACGTCGAGTCGCGCGGCGTGCAGGTGTCCGGTTTCGTGGTGCGCGAGTTGTCACCGGTGGCCAGCAACTGGCGCGCCAGCGGGACGCTCCGCGACTACCTGGCCACGAACGGTATTGTGGCGATCGCCGACATCGACACCCGCGCCCTGACGCGCGTGCTGCGATCGGCGGGCGTGATGCGCGGCGTCATCGCGACCGGGGGAGCCACCCCGGCGGACCTCGTCGACCGTGCGTGCTGCGCGCCGCTGATGGTCGGAAGCGATCTCGTGCGGCTCGTGACGTGTCGGGAACCGTTCGACTGGACGGGGCCACCGGAGCGCGAGGCGCCCG
>JAFNAJ010000166.1 GCA_017860085.1 Acidobacteriota bacterium
GCGATCGCTGTCTACCCGGGACGCGGGTTTCGCACGCCGCTCGGCGTGGCAAGTGTCGACCAGGACGTTGCGCGGGCCGTGGTCAAGGCTGACGTGTTGGCGCGCCTGGACGCGACGCCTCACGTGGACGAGCACTCGATCGAGGTCCAGGTGCCGTTCGTGCAGGTGCTGTTCCCGTCTGCGCGCGTCGTGCCGATCATCGTGGGGACCGACGATCCAGAGACGGCGTCGCGATTCGGTCGCGCGCTCGGCCGGACTCTCAGCGGTCGACGCGCCCTCGTCGTGGCGAGCTCGGACCTGTCGCACTATCCGGATGCCGCGACCGCCAGCAGGGTCGACGCCGAGACGCTGAACGCGATCGCCACACTCGACGTGAACACCGCCCACCGGGTTGCCGGTGACGTCGTGGCGCGCCGCCTGCCGCAAGTGGCGACCGCGGCGTGCGGGCTGGCGCCGGTGATGGCAGCGATGGCTGCGGCCAAGGTCCTCGGGGCCAGCCGTGGGGTTGTCGTCAGCTACGCGAACTCGTCGCAGGTGGCGGTCGGGGAGCCAGACCGCGTCGTGGGCTATGGGGCGGTCGTCTTCGCCCGCGATCCCGCACCTGGCAAGTCCGGCGCACGAGAGCCTTCACCGGAACGACGGCCTGCGAACGGCCGGCTGACCGCCGCCCAGGGTGCTGCCCTCGTAGCGCTGGCGCGCGACACCATCAGCCGGTTCCTCGACAGTGGGACGCTGCCGCTGGGGAGGAGCCTCGACATCCAGATCCCAGGGGCTGGCCGGGGCGCGTTTGTCACCCTTCGCAAGGGTGGCGAACTGCGAGGCTGCATCGGCCGGATCGTGTCGGACGAGCCGCTGCCCCAGCTCGTGTCGCGCGTAGCGTTCGAGGCGGCGTTCAGAGACCCGAGGTTTCCACCCCTGTCGGCGGGCGAGCTGGGCGGTGTTGACGTCGAGGTCTCCGTACTCTCGCCGCCGCGGCGCATTCCCAGCCCTGAGTCGGTTGTCGTCGGGCGCCACGGCGTGGTGTTGCACAAGGGCGGACGCTCGGCGGTGTTCCTGCCATCGGTGGCCACCGAGCAAGGGTGGGATCGCGTCGCGCTCCTCGACAACCTGTGCGGGAAAGCCGGCCTCGCGGGGCGGTGCTGGACCGTGGGGGCCGAACTCGAGGTGTTCGAGGCCGAGGTGTTCGGCGGGGCCAGCCACCGCTGATGTGGTTCCTCTTCTTCACGGGGTTCGTCTCGCTCGCGGCACAAGTCGTGCTGCTCCGCGAACTCAGCGTCACGTTCTACGGCGTTGAGTTGGTGTACACCCTCGCCATTGGCGCATGGCTGTTCTGGACGGCCGTTGGCGCCGCGCTCGATTGGGGCCGCGAACGGCCACCCTCCGTCGAAGCCATCGGGGCACTCCTCGCCGCGAGCGGTGTCCTCACCGTCGCGGCGGCGTTGCTCGCCCGTGCTGCGCGGCAGCTGATGGGCGGGACTCCCGGGGCCTACCTGCCGGTTGGCCAGCAGTTCGTGACACTCATCGTCGTCTTGTTGCCGGTCGGCGTGACCCTCGGGCTCCTGTTCCAGTGGGCGGCGCGACGCATCGTGGCGCATGGCCGCTCGCTGGCGCTTGCGTACGCGGTCGAGAGCGCAGGCGCTCTGGTCGGGGGAGTGCTGGGGGCCGAGCTGGTCCGGCTGGGACTGCCGACGTCGGCATTGGCCGCCATCTGCGCCGCGGCGAGCGGGGTGGGAGCCCTCGCGGTCGTCCGGCGCAGGGCTGTCTGGACATGGGTCATGCCGGCGGTGCCGCTGGTGCTTGGCTGCGGCGTGCTGGCGAACATCGACCGCGTCGATCGCACGACCACCGCGTGGGCTCATCCATTCCTCGTCGAGGTGCGCGACTCGGCCTACGGGCGCCTGGCGGTGACCGCCACGGGTGGGCAGGTCACCTTCTTCGAGAACGATGCCTTGATCTTCGAAAGCGCGAGCATCGACCCTGAAGTGTTCGTGCACCTCGTCGTGCTGCAGCACGCCGGGCCTCGCAAGGCGCTCGTGCTTGGTGGCTATGTCGAGGGGCTCCACGACCTGGTGCGGGCGCACGGCGTCGACGAGGTCGACCTTGTCGACCTGGATGAGGCGAGAATCGACCTGGCCGATCGGTATCTCCCGGCGAGGATGGTGAGCGCGCACGGCCGGGTGCGCCTGCGCCTCGGCGATCCGCGGCAGTCGGTGCGGCAGCCCGGTGTCTACGACCTTGTGATCGTCGGCATGCCTGAGCCCACGTCGGCGCAGGCCAACCGGTTCTACACGCGCGAGTTCTTCGGCGACTGTGCGGCCCGGCTCGGCGCGTCTGGCGTGCTCGGTCTGCGGCTGCACACGGCCGAGAACTTCTGGACGCCTGCTCAGGTGCAGCGGGTGAGGAGCATCGAGATCTCCCTGCGCGCGCACTTCGGGCACGTGCTGGTCGTGCCCGGCACGCCAACCGTCCTGCTTGCATCGAACGGGGCGTTGACCGCCGAGCCCGCGCCGCTCGTCGAGCGTCTCGAGGCCCGGGCCGTTGCCTCGCGGCTCGTCACCCCTTCGTTCATTCGCTACGTGATGACGAATGACCGCTTGGCAGCGGCGCGGCGCGATCTGTCAGCGGCTGGAGCGACGCCGCCCAACACCGACGCGCGGCCGGTGTCCTTCCGGTACGCCCTGGTCTTGTGGCTCGGCCAGTTCTGGCCGACCGTGGCGGCGGCCGACCTCGCGAAGCTCCGGATCCCGCAGTGGCTCCGCTGGCCATCGTGGATGCTTGCGTCGGGGCTGCTCGCCGCGTGCTTCGTCCTGGCGCGTCGCCGCGCGGTCGTGCGCCGGGCACTGCTCGTCGGGACGATCGCCTTGTCGGCGATGCTGATCGAGGTGGCCGCGCTGCTGTACTACCAGGTGACGAACGGCGTCATCTACCGGGACCTCGGGTTGCTCCTCACCGCGTTCATGGCCGGTCTTGCCGTCGGCGCCATGATGCTGGCCCGCGCCTCAGTGGCGCCGAGCACCTGGTCGGGGTTCTCGGTCGTGGCGGTCCTGGCCACGGCTGGCGTTGCGCTCGGCGCGATGGTGTCGGCCGGCACCGACGTCGGCCTCACAACAGCCGCAACACTGATCGGCGTGACCGGAGCCAGTGTCGGTGCCGTCTTCGGCTACGTCAGCCGCAGCGGAGCCCCCGATCAGCGCCGCGTCATTGCACCACTCTACGCCTCTGACCTGGCCGGCGGTTGCCTCGGGGCGGTCGCCGGAGGACTCCTGCTGGTTCCTCTCTTGGGCCTCGACAGCACCGCCTTCGCCGGCGCTTGGCTCGCGCTGCTGGCGCTGATGCTGCTGTAGCTGCCGCTACTGAAGCGCCGCGACCATGCCGCCATCCACCTGGATCGCGGCACCGGTGATGTAGCTGGCGGCCTCCGATGCCAGAAAGACCACGAGGTTGGCCAACTCGTCGGGACGTCCCAGCCGCCCCAGCGGAATGGTAGCCACCGACGCGTTCCTCACTTCGTCAAACGTGCGGCCCGACCGATCGGCCACGGCACGGTCGAGTTCCTCCAGCCGCTCGGTGGAAATGCGTCCCGGCGCCACCACGTTGACCAGGATGCCGTGCGGGGCCAGTTCGCGCGACAGCGACTTGGCGAACCCCAGCGCGCCAGTCCTCATCGCATTCGACAGCACGAGGTTCGGGATCGGCTGCTTGATGGACGACGACGTGATCGCGACGAGGCGTCCCCAGCCCCGCGGCTGCATGTCGGCCGCGGCTGCGCGCGCGAGCCGCACGAAGCTGAGCAGATTGGTGTCGAACGCCCGCTGCCACTGCTCGAGCGTGACCGAGCCGGAGTCGCCCGGCGGAGGGCCGCCGGCGTTGTGAATCGCGATGTCGATGCCGCCGAAGGCTCGAACGGTTGCCGCCACCATCCGCTCGGCCTCGCCCGGCAACGCCACGTCGGCCTGGAGGCCAATCACCGGCGAGCCCGTTTCTTCCTGCAGCGCCTGAGCAGCCGACTCCGCGCCCTCATGATGGCGACTGCACAGCACGATGCGGCAGCCCTCTCGAGCAAGGCCGCGGGCGCACGCGAACCCGAGCCCGCGGCTCGAGGCCAGCACCAACGCCCGTCTGCCTCGTAACCCAAGGTCCATCTCAGGAGCTCTCCTTGAGGTGCAGTCGCGTCAGCAGGTCGTCGAGGTCGACGAGCACACCGGCGTCGAGCTCCGACGCGGGTTGCCGGGCTCTGGCCGTGGCGATGGCTCCCCGAAGGCAGTAGATGCGCTTACGGATGGCCAGATTGATCCGGGCCTGGTTCTCGAAGCGCACGAGGGGCAGGTAGCGGTAGAAGATCTCGGCCGCGCGATTCTCGTCACCCGAGACGAACGCGCGGTAGATTCCCACCAGAATCTCGGGACAGCCGAAGCCCGTCATGATGCCGATGGCGCCGCGGCGCAGTTCCTCGAGAAACATGATGCCGCCGGAGCCGCCGAAGACGCGCACCGCGGGGTTGGCGTCGATGAGCTGCCCGATCTTGGGTGGCGAGGGTTCGTCCTCGAGCTTGACGAACCGGCACGACTCGGCTTCGTCGGCGAGCGCCGCCAGGAACTCGACGCTCATCACGACGTTGCTGCTTGGCGGGTGATCCTGCACCACGACGGGCAGGTCGATCGCGCTGGCCACCTCGAGGTAGTGCCGACGCAGGGCCGCGTCGGTGGGCCGAGCGAGCCGGGGTGGCGCCACCATGACGGCACTGGCTCCAAGGGCTTGGGCCCGCCGGCAGTAGGCCACGCAGCCATCCGTGCCCGCGTGCGTGGCGCCCACGCAGACCGTCACGCGCCCCTTCACGGCTTCGAGCGTTGCCGTGATCAGCGCGTCGCGCTCCTGGTCGATGAGCTTGTCGGCCTCGCCCATCACTCCGAGGATGGTGATGCCATCGACCCCGTGGCGCACGACGTGATCCACCAGTGTCTGCACGCTCGGCAGGTCGAGGGAGCCATCCTCGCAGAAGGGAGTCGGCGTGATGTTGAATACGCCTTCGAGCACGCTCTACGCCTCCCTTCGCCGTGAGTCACGACCGCGTCGGTTTCTGGTGCCAGCGCTGCCGGCCCTTGGCCGGTCAGCCAACGAGCGCGCCAACGACTCTCGCGACCAGGGTCTGGACGGCCACCACCGGGCGACCGCACAGGCGTGCGAACTCCAAGCGGTACGCCTCGTCGTGGCCCATGCAGTCGAGCACGACGAACTCGAGGTCTGCGTGCGACATCGCGCGCGCAGCCATCCCGATCTCGTCGTGACGCGTCGGAGACGCCCAGGTGACCTCGACGCTGAACCCGTCGCCTTCCCACTTCGCGCGCGCAGCCTCGGCTTGCGCGGCGAGGGGGGTCACGACCCCGAGGCGCCGCGTCCTCGACGCGCTGCGCATCACGGCCGGCACGAGGCGCCCGGGCACGATCGCGGGCACCCCGCAGTCGATCCGCGGAAAGGTCCCGGCGCACAGGACAACGACGAGCGACGCGCCGTCGCCGGCGAGCCTTCGGGCCGCGCGCTTGACGCGAGGAATGATGCGGCGGGCCGGGACGGCGGCCGCCGAGCCGTCGGCGAGCCGGACAAGCAGGGGATGGTGATCCTGTCGGCTCGCGAGCCGCGCCACCTCGCCGGTGGTGAGCCCGTCGAGCGCCCCGACGATTCGAACGGCGGCGCGCGGCGCGTGTTCGCGGAACAGCGCTTCAAAATCCGGCCTCGGGGTCTGCCCGATCGTGACGAGCCCCAGCGTGGCTGCCGGGTCTGTCACCGCTTCGCGCTCGCGGGCCGTGGTTTCCAGCAACGCCTCGAGATCAATGGACGGATGCGGCATCGTGCCTCTCCGGACGGACGAAACGGCCCGCGCCCGGGCGCCCGACCACCTCGCCATCCTCGACGACCGGACGCCCGCGCAGGAAGGTCGAGACGACCCGTCCCACCAACGTCACGCCGTCGTAGATTCGCATGTTTTCTTTGGACTTCGTCCTCGCGCGCGTGTGATCGAACGTCCAGGTGTGAGCGCGGTCGACGAGGACGAAGTCCGCGTCGCAACCAGGCTCGAGCCGCCCCTTGCGGGGCAGGCCGAACAGCGATGCTGCCCGTTCGGACATGAGCGA
>JAFNAJ010000167.1 GCA_017860085.1 Acidobacteriota bacterium
GAACTCGGCGCTGAATTCCTTCAGCGTCGTGTGCAGCTGCTCCCGGAGCCCTTCGTCGATGGCGCGCTTTTCGGCCAGCGTCTTCAGCAGGCCCGGCCGTCGGCTCTCGACGTGTCGCATGAGCTCCTCTTCGAACGCTGCCACCTGGTTGAGCGGCAGCGGGTCGAGGTAGCCGTTGGTCCCGGCGAAGATCCCGATCACCTGCTGCTCCACCGCCTGGGGACGGTACTGCAGCTGCTTGAGCAGCTCGGTGAGCCGCGCCCCACGGTTGAGCTGCGCCTGCGTCGTCGCGTCGAGGTCGCTGCCGAACTGGGCGAAGGCCGCCAGTTCGCGGTACTGCGCGAGGTCGAGGCGGAGCGACCCGGCCACCTGGCGCATGGCCTTCACCTGCGCCGACCCGCCCACGCGCGACACCGAGTTGCCGACGTTGATCGCCGGGCGGATGCCCTGGTGGAAGAGGTCGGTCTCGAGGAAGATCTGGCCGTCGGTGATCGAGATGACGTTGGTCGGGATGTAGGCCGAGATGTCGCCGGCCTGCGTCTCGATGATGGGCAGCGCCGTCAGCGATCCGCCCCCCAGCTCGTTGTTCATCTTCGCGGCACGCTCGAGCAGGCGCGAGTGCAGGTAGAACACGTCGCCAGGGTACGCCTCACGTCCCGGCGGCCGCCGGAGCAGCAGCGAGATTTCACGGTACGCCTGCGCGTGCTTCGACAGGTCGTCGTAGATGACCACCGCGTGCCTGCCCGAGTCGCGGAAGTACTCGCCCATGGCGCACGCTGCGTAAGGGGCGATGTAGAGCATCGGGGCCGGGTCGGATGCCGCGGCGGCGACCACGATCGAGTAGCGCATCGCGCCCGCGTCCTCGAGCGTCTTCACCACCTGCGCGATGGTCGACTGCTTCTGGCCGATGGCGCAGTAGATGCAGATGACGTCCTTGTCGTGCTGGTTCAGGATCGTGTCGACCGCGATCGCCGTCTTGCCGGTCTGGCGGTCGCCGATGATCAGCTCGCGCTGCCCGCGGCCAATCGGGATCATCGCGTCGATCGCCTTGATGCCCGTCTGGAGCGGCTCCTTCACGGGCTGGCGGTCGACGACGCCCGGCGCGAGACGCTCGATGGGCGAGAACTGCTTGCTGGCAATCGGTCCCTTGCCGTCGACCGGCATGCCGAGCGCGTTGACCACGCGCCCGGCCAGCTCGTCGCCCACGTTCACCGAGATGATTCGACCCGTGCGCTTCACGCGGTCGCCCTCGCGAATCTGGTGGTACTCGCCGAGGAGCACCGCGCCGACGCTGTCCTCGTTGAGGTTCAGGGCGATGCCGTAGACGTCGTGCGGGAACTCGAGCATCTCGCCGGCCATGGCCCGCTCGATGCCGTGCACCGAGGCGATGCCGTCGCCCACGGTGACCACCGACCCGACCTCGGCAACATCGACGTCGCCGGCAAAACTGCCAATCTGTTCCCGGAGAATCCGCGAGATATCGTCTGCCTTGATGTGCATCAGCGTGCGTCCTTCGTGTGTCGCGCTCGGCTTGCGTCGCCGACCTGGTCGGCTGGGTGCGTCGTTGTCCGTCGGGGCGGCTCCTCGGCCGTCGGCCCTGGCGCCCGTGCGCCGTGTCGTGCGCTACGCGCTCTCGATCATCAGCTCCTTGAGGCGCTCCAGCTGCCGCGCCACGCTACCGTCGTAGACGGTGCTGCCCACCTGCGCCACCACGCCTCCCAGGATGCCGGGGTCGACGGCCGTGGCCATCCGCACCTGCTTGCCCGTCAGCGTCCGCAGGCTCTGCTCGATCGCGACCGCGCGGTCGGCCGAGAGCGGCACGGCGGTGGTCACCGTCGCCGCCGCGACACCCTCGAGCTGCAGCACGCGCTGCTCGAAGGCGGCGACGAGGTCGTCGTACACACTGAGGTGGTCGTGACGCACCAGGATGAGGAGGAACTCCTGGAAGAGCTTTGAGACCTTCAACAGCGAGAGCAGCTCGCCGACCACGCCCCGCTTCACCTGGACGGGGATGGCCCCGCTCGTCAGGGCGCTTCGCAATTCCGGGTGGCCGGCCATGAGCGCGCCGAACGTCTGCAGTTCCTCGAGTACCGCCCGAGGGGCCGCGTCGGTCTGCGCCACCGTGAACAGCGCCTTCGCGTATTGCATCGCGATCGCGCGGCTAGTCATGAGCGGTCCTCATCTCCGACACGTAGCGGTCGACGAGGCGCTGCTGGTCGGCGTCGGTCATGTTGGCCTTCAGGCGCTGCTCGGCCACGTCCACCGCCAACTCGGCCGCGTGCCGTGTCAGATCGCGACGGGCCGTCTGCAGCCGAAGGTCGATCTCACGCTGGGCCTGCTCCACCAGGCGCTGCCGCTCGAGTTCGGCCGTCTGCTTGATGCGCGCCTCTTCGGCCGCGATCTCCTCGGCGCCCCGCGCGCGCAGCGCCTCGAGTTCGCCGGGCAGGGCCTGCATGCGGGCCTCGATCTCCGCCACCTGGCGGGCGGCGTTGGCCTTCATCTCGGCCGCGTCCTTCAACCCCTGACGGATCTGCTCGCCTCGCGCCGCGAGGTACTTGCCTATGGGTGAGCGCAGCAGGTACCAGAGCCCGCCCGCGAGGATGGCGAAGTTGGCGAGGCGCGAGAGCAGCGATCCCAGGCTCTCGCCGTGCGCTTCCTCCGAGGCTGCGTGCTCACCGGCCGTTGGCTCGGCATGTCCTGCCGCCGGATCCGGCGCAGCCAGCGATGCCAGAGGTAGGGCCGTGAGCCATGCGGCCAACAATGTTGAGCGAAGCACGTGCTGGACGGTCGGATGCATGGTGGCGGACCCGCTAGGAGACCTTCCGACCGAGCACACGCTCGGCAATCTCCCGCCCGAGAACATCGGCGTCGGCCGACAGCCGCTCGCGTGCAGCCACCGCGTCGGCGGCAAGCTGCTCGGCGGCCCTGGCCAGACCTTCCTGACCTTCGCGTCGTGTGGCGGCAAGCAACTCGGACCGCTGCGCCTGAGCGTCACGCCGGGTGTGGTCCATCTCCCGGTACAACGCCGTTCGCGCGGCCGTCATCTTGGCCTCGAACTCCGCGACCGCTGCCGACGCCTCGCCTGACGCCTTGTCGGCGACCGCGCGGGCTGACGCGGTGATCTCCTCGCGCGCGGCCATCACTCGGAACAGCGGTCGGAACAGGAGCCGGTCGAGGAGTACCGTCGTGAGCAGAACGATCAGGATGACCCAGAGGACCGACAGGTCCGGAAGCACGAGTGAGACCTCCGAAGACGGGCCGAGGTGCGGGGCTACCGGTCGCGGCGACGGCGACCGGCGAAACCCCGAACTTATATCATTTCCGGCACCTTACGGACAAGGGCGGGGGCGGTTGCCGCCGATCAGACGAGCTCGATCAGCGCCTCACTCGCTGGCCCGACGGTACCCACCCTCGCCACGTCGACGCCCGCGGCGCGGAGGTGCTCGATCACGGCTTCGGCAGCCGCCGGGTCGATGGCCGCAAAGAGCCCCCCCGACGTCTGGGGGTCGTAGAGCAGCGCCCGCAGCGCGTCGTCCAGCCCCCCGGGCTCGCGGACAC
The DNA here is from genome assembly GCA_017860085.1 of Acidobacteriota bacterium. GTDB lineage: Bacteria > Acidobacteriota > Vicinamibacteria > Vicinamibacterales > JAFNAJ01 > JAFNAJ01. Next base: position 3,559 of record JAFNAJ010000167.1, read on the forward strand.
GCGCCCCGAAGTAGGCCAAGTTGGTGGCTCCTCCCCCGGCGCGGTTGCGGGATGCCAGGTCGATCGCGCCAGGCAGGAGTGGGACGTCGGCGACCCTGATGACGAGCGTGACCCCACTCGGCAGCGCCATCTCACAGGCGTGGCCGACCAGGCCGAACCCCGTGATGTCGGTGCAGGCGTGCACGACCTCAGGCCCGGCCTCCGCCAGCACCTCCCCCGCGGCCCGGTTGAGCGTGGTCATCATCAGGGTGGCCGCGCGAACTGCGTCGGCCGGCGCGCGGTCGTTCTTGAGGGCCGTCGAGATCACGCCGGTGCCGATGGGCTTCGTCAGGACGAGCTGGTCACCCGGGCGCGCCCCAGTATTGGCCAGCACACGGCCCGGGCGGATGCGTCCTGTGACGGCGTAGCCGAACTTGACCTCGGTGTCCTGCACGGTGTGGCCACCCAGCAGGACGACCCCGGCCTCGGCGAGCTTGTCGTAGCCACCGCGAAAGATCGCTTCGGCGACGGCCGTGGCGAAGTCCTTCGCAGGAAACGCCGCGATGGCGAGCGCCGTCATCGGCACGCCGCCCATCGCATAGACATCGCTGACGGCGTTGGCCGCGGCAATCTGCCCGAACGCGTACGGGTCGTCCACGATCGGGGTGAAGAAATCCACGGTCTGGACGAGTGCGAGATCCTCACCCACCAGGTACACACCCGCATCGTCCGCAGTCCGGAAGTCGACGAGGACGCGGGGATCGGTCGGCACGGGCACGGCGCTCAGGACCTGAGCGAGCTCGCCGGCGGCGAGTTTGCTCGCTCAACCGCTGCAGGCCGCGTACTCGGTGAGTCGGCGCTTCTTCTGGGTCATGACATACACGAAGCAGACAGTGCCAATGGGGTCAGATCTTGAATTTATGCATTCCTGGTCCGTCCGCGGCGGAATGCATAAATTCAAGATCTGACCCCAATATGTGTTTAAACACGCATATTCGCGCTACCGCGTCGCGAGCAGTTGCTCATACAGCCGCTGCAACTCGTCCTCCGACGTGAACGCGATCTCGATGTGCCCTCCGTTGGCTTTCCGCACGATCTGCACGCGCGTCCCGAGGGCGAGCTTGAGCCGTTCTTCCGCGGCGCGGGTATTGGCGTCCGTCCCGGTGGGCTCGCGACCGACGGCCGGCCTGCCCAGGCGTCGGACGAGCGCTTCCGTCTCGCGAACCGACAGGTCACGGTCCACGACCCGCTGCGCCACGTCGCGCTGATCGGCCACTTGCTCGGCCCCGAGAATGGCACGCGCATGCCCCATCGAGAGCCGCCCATCGGACACCCACTGCTGGACGTCGTCAGGCAACCTCAACAGCCTCATATAGTTAGCGATTGACGTCCTGTCTTTCCCCACTGCCTCTGCGATGGCATCCTGGGTCAGGTGAAACTCGTCGCTCAACCGCCGGTAGGCCTTGGCCTCGTCGATGGGATTGAGGTTCTCGCGCTGGATGTTCTCGATGAGCGCCACCTCCAGCAACTTGTCGTCCGGCACGTGGCGGACGATGACGGGCACCTTGAGAAGACCCGCCCGCTGGGCTGCCCGCCAGCGACGTTCGCCCGCGATGATCTCGTACGCGCTGCCCGCTCTGCGGACGACGATGGGCTGGATGACGCCGTGGGTCTTGATCGAGCGCGCCAGGTCCTCGAGACCCGGTTCGTCGAAGTCCATCCTCGGCTGGAAACGATTCGGAGCCAGGAGGTCGAGGTCCACGTCGAAGCTCGCATCGTGGCGGAGTGGAGCCTCGGGAATCAACGCGCTCAGTCCACGCCCAAGGGCGGGTCGCTTGTCGGCCACGGTCTGATCCTCCGTTCTGGTCAGTGGGTCGCGCCCGCGCGGGCCCGTTCAAGGAACTCCCGGGCAAGCGCCAGATAGGCCTCCGCACCGCGGCACCTGACGTCGTACAGCATCACGGGCATGCCGTGCGACGGGGCCTCCCCCAACCGAACGTTGCGCGGAATCACGGTATTGAAGACCCGCTCGCCAAAATACTCCCGGATTTCACGAGCGACCTGCTGTGCCAGGTTCGTCCGCTCGTCGTACATCGTCAGGAGGACGCCGCCGACTTCCAGGGCAGGGTTCATGGCTGTCTTGACGCGCCGAAGCGTCGCGACGAGATCTGCCAACCCCTCGAGCGCGAAGTACTCGCAGTGGAGCGGGATGATGACCTCATCGGCGGCCACGAGGGCGTTGAGCGTGAGCAGGCCCAGGGACGGCGGGGTGTCGATGATGATGTAGTCGTAGCTGGTGCGAAGAGGATCGAGAACCTGGCGCAGTCGTCGTTCCCGGTCGGCGAGGCCCACCATTTCGATCTCGGCACCGGTCAGGTGACGGTCAGATGGAGCCAGAACCAGGCCTTGCACCCCGGTTTCCACGGTGGGCAGACTCTGAGTTCCGAGTTGGGCATCCGTCAGCGCGTGGTAGACCGTTCCCACCTCGGCCGCCCGCTCTCGCTGCCCGAGCCCGCTCGTCAGGTTGGCCTGAGGATCGACGTCGACCAGCAGGACGCGCTGGTCCGCGAGGGCCAGGGATGCCCC
>JAFNAJ010000168.1 GCA_017860085.1 Acidobacteriota bacterium
GCTCGCGACAGGCCACACAACGCGCGCCATAGCCGCACAGGCTCTCACCGCACAATCGGCGTACCGCCGCGAGGCTTGAGCGGGCGTGGCAGAAACTGCCACGGGCGAAGCCCTCGGATTTGGCAGGAACTGCACACGGATGTGCGTGTGCGGAGTGTGCGCCGGTGTGCGTGGTGTGCGGGGGAGGTCGGGGATGACGCGCCTGCAAACGGGCGTCCGACGATCTGCGCGGCCGATCGCCGGACCCCGCGTGACGTGGCGCGCTCAGCGGCAGGGCGCGGTTTCAGCCCCGCCGCGGTCGGGCGGACCGGACGGTCGGCCCCACCGAGCCTACGACGCGGAACTGCGCAGCTTGCGGGCGATCTCGCGGATCTCGAGTCGTCCCATCTTGTGTTTGAGCGTCGAGAGGGGAATGCCGAGGTAGCGGCCCGTGGCGGTGACGTTCCACTCGCAACGCTCCAGCGCGCGCAGGATGAAGTTGCGCTCGAACGTCGTCACCGCCTCGTCGAGCCTGCCATCCTGCTCGTCGGTGGCGGCCTCCATGTGGGCCAGGTGGTACTCGAGCGGGATGTCCTCGGGCTCGATCCAGGTCTTGTTGGTCGTGGCGACCAATCGCTCGATGAGGTTCTCGAGTTCGCGCACGTTGCCCGGCCAGCGATAGCTCGCCAGCAGGCGCAGCGCCTCGTCCGAGATGCCCTCGATCGGGCGACGGAACCGCGCCCTCGCGCGCTCGAGGAAGTAGGACACGAGCGCCGGAACGTCCTCGGGACGTTCGCGCAGGGGCGGCATACGCAGCGGGATGACGTTGATGCGGTAGTAGAGATCCTCCCGGAACCGCCCCTCCCGCACGGCCCGTTCGAGGTCGGTGTTCGTCGCGCAGATCAGGCGGAAGTCGGTGCGGATGGGCTTGGCGCCGCCCACGCGTTCGATCTCGTTTTCCTGGATCGCCCGCAGGAGCTTCGACTGCAAGTCGAGTCGGAGATCGCCGATCTCGTCGAGGAACAGCGTGCCGCCAGCGGCGAGCTCGAACTTGCCCAGCTGCTGCCGGTGCGCTCCCGTGAACGAGCCGCGCTCGTGCCCGAAGAGCAGGCTCTCGACCAGTTCGGACGGCACCGCGGCGACGTTGACCGGCATGAAGGGCCCCTCGCGCCGCGACGACTCACGGTGGATCATCCGCGCCACCAGCTCCTTGCCGGTGCCGCTCTCACCGAGGATGAGCACGGTGGCCGGCGTGTCGGCCACGCGGTGCACCATGTCGAGCACCGAGCGCACCGCGGGGCTCGGGCCGGGGACGAACTCGCGCTCCTGCTCGGCCACCTGCGCCGCCAGCGTCATGACCCGGCGGTTGAGGTCCTGCCGCTCGCTGGCGTTTCCCACCAGCGACCGGAGCGCGTCGTATTCGAAGTCCTTGGTGATGTAGTGATAGGCACCGTGCTTCATCGCCTGCACGGCCGTCTCGACCTCGCTGACGGCCGAGATCACAATGACCTCGATGAGCGGGAACTGGTCCTTCACCAGGCGAAGCAGGTCGAGGCCGCTCATGCCGGGCAGGCGGACGTCGAGGAGCATCAGGTCGACGGCTTCGCGCCGGACCATTCCAAGGCCTGATTCGGCGGTGTCGGCCGTGAGCACGCGGTAGTCGCGCCTCAGGATGGCCGTCAACGTGTCACGCATGCCCTCGTCGTCGTCGACGATGAGGAGCGTCTTCTGGCGCACAGTCATGGTGGGGCGTTCAGCGCTGGCGTATTGTACACGCTATAATCAGCCGTTTCATCCGCTTCGGCCCCACCATCCAGACTGCTGGCCGTGGCGCGCGGGCCCGAGGCCCGGGGGAGAATCATCGTGGCCAATCAGTACGACCTGATCGTCATCGGGGCGGGCACCGGGGGCTACGTCGCCGCCATCCGCGCCGCGCAACTCGGCCTGAAGGTCGGAGTGGTCGAGCGCCAGGCTTCGCTTGGCGGCACCTGCCTCAACTGGGGCTGCATTCCGACGAAGGCCCTGCTCGAGCACGCCCACGCCTTGAAGATCGCGAAGCAGGCCAAGGAGTGGGGCATCTCGTTTGGCGGGGCGGTACCGTCGCTCGACATGGCGCAGGTGCACGGCCGCAAGGACAAGATCGTCAAAACCCTCACGGGCGGCGTGGCTTTCCTGTTCAAGAAGAACAAGATCGACTGGATCAAGGGCAGCGCGCGACTGCTGGGCCGGGGCGCCGTCGAGGTGACCGGCGACGAGACGACGAAGATCGTCGCCAAGGACATCATCATCGCCACCGGCTCGTCAGCCCGGAGCGTGCCCGGCATCGAGATCGACCACACGCGCATCATCACGAGCGACGATGCGATCCACATGCGCGAGGTGCCGAAGTCGATCGCCATCCTCGGCAGCGGACCGATCGGCGTCGAGTTCGCGTCGATCTTTCACGAATTCGGAAGCGACGTGACCGTGATCGAGCTGCTTTCCCGGCTGGTGCCGCTCGAAGATCAGGCGGTGTCGGCCGAGCTCGAGAAGTCGTTCAAGAAGCGCAAGATCAAGGCCCTCACCGGGACGACCGTGACCGGAGCGACACCGGGCCCCAACGGAGTCGAGATGACGGCCATGCTCGCCTCGGGCGCGACCGAGACCATCAAGGCCGACTACCTGCTGGTGGCCACCGGTCGCGGTCCGGTGACCGACGGCCTCGGCGCTGAGGACGTCGGCATGGCCATGGAGCGCGGCTACATCCGCGTCGACGAGGCCTATCGTACCAGCGTGGCGGGCATCTCTGCGGTTGGTGACGTGATCACCCTGGGGTGGCCCGGGCATCCGCAGCTGGCCCACCTCTCGTCGATGGAGGGCATCCTGGCGGCCGAGCGCATCGCCGGGCAGGAGATTCGGCCGATCAACTATGACCACGTGCCCGCCTGCACCTACTGCGATCCCGAGATTGGCAGCGTGGGCCTGACCGAGCAGGAAGCCATCGAGCACGGGTACGACGTGCGCGTGGGGACGTTCCCATTTGGCGTGCTCGGACGGGCGCGAATCGCCAACGAGACCGAGGGGTTCGTCAAGATCGTGGCCGACAAGAAGTACGATGAAGTGCTCGGCGTGCACATGATCGGGCCTCGTGCCACGGAACTGGTGGCCGAAGCGACATTGATGCTGCGCATGGAGTGCACCGTCGAGGAGCTCGTTCGGACCATTCACGCGCACCCGACGATGTCGGAGGCGGTGGGCGAGGCCGCGCACGCGGTGCACGGCGCGGCCATTCACGTCTAGCGCGGGGACGCTCGTGTTGACGAGGCCGTCAACGCGATTCCTGGTTCCCCGCCGATGGCCGAGAGCTGACGGCCGACGGCTACTCGACTGAGTGGAAGCAGTTGATGGAGTCCTAGCATGCCCGTGAACGTCTTGATGCCCCAGATGGGCGAGTCGGTGGCAGAAGGCACCGTCGTGCGCTGGATTAAGAAGGTCGGCGACGCGGTGGATCGCGACGAGCCGCTGTTTGAGATTTCCACCGACAAGGTCGACGCGGAGATTCCCTCGCCGGCTGCGGGGACGCTGGTGGAAATCCGAGTTCGCGAAGGTGAGACGGTGCCGGTCGACAGCGTCGTCGCGCTGATCGCGAAGGCGGGTGAGGCCGTGGAAGCGGCAGCGCCGGTGCCGGAGGCGGCGCCCGAACCTGCGCAGCCCGACGCGACGGCTCTCGCGGCCGAGCCGACGACCGGGGAGGCTGAGGCCACGGCGGAGGAGGGGCGACGGACGCGATCGTCGCCCCTCGTGCGGCGAATCGCCAAGGATCACAGCGTGGACGTGTCCAAGATCGCGGGCACGGGCATCGGCGGTCGCGTGACCAAGCAGGACATTCTCGCGTTCATCGCCGGTCGTGGCACTCCGGCGGCCGTGCCAGCGCCGGCCGTGGCGGCCACGACCGCCCCGGCAGCCAGACCCCCGGCAGCGGCACCGGCGGCGCCCGTCTTCGCGCCAGGCGAGCGCGTCGAGGTCGTCGCGATGTCGGTGATGCGCAAGAAGATCGCCGAGCGCATGGTGGCGAGCCGGCGGACGTCGGCCCACGTGCATTCCGTGTTCGAGTTCGACTACACGCGGGTGGCGAAGGTCCGGGAAGCCCGAAAGGCCGAATTCGAGCGCAACGGCGCGAAGCTCACCTTCATGGCGTTCATCGCCAAGGCCGTCTGCGAAGCCTTGAAAGCGATGCCCGTGGTCAACGCGTCAATTGACGGCGAGAACGTCGTCTACAGGAAGGACGTCAACCTCGGCATCGCCGTCGCCCTCGACTGGGGCCTGATCGTGCCCGTCGTGAGGAACGCCGACGAGAAGAACCTGCTCGGGCTCAGTCGGGCGATCGCGGACGTCGCGAGCCGCGCGCGATCGAAGCAGCTCAAGCCGGAGGAAGTGCAGGGCGGCACGTTCACGATCACCAACCCCGGCGTGTTCGGCACGCTGTTCGGCATGCCGATCATCAACCAGCCGCAGGTGGCCATCCTCGGGGTGGGCGCGATCGAGAAGCGTGTCGCGGTGATTGACGATGCCATCGCGGTGCGACAGAAGGGGTACATGACGCTGGGCTACGATCACCGGCTCGTGGACGGCGCCGTGGCCGACGAGTTCATGTCGCACGTGAAGCGCGCGATCGAGCACTGGGATCCGAACGCCGTCTAGATGCGACCGAGGGACCGATCAGTTCCAGGAACCCAGGCCCCGAACGGACCAAGCACCAACGACGAAGAACTGGCACGGGTGTGACGCCGTGAGCCCCGGCAACAAGATCCTGGAGGTCCGTCGGCTCGGCCTGGTGCCCTACGAGGAAGGGCTCGCGCTGCAGCGCGACCTCGTCGAGGCCCGCCGGCGTGACGAGATTCCCGACACCCTGCTGCTCCTGCAGCATCCTCCCGTCATCACGCTCGGCGTGAAGGTCCGAAGCGACCGGTCGCACATCCTCGCGACGCCGGAGGGGCTCGTTGCCCGCGGGGTCACCGTGCACGAGAGCGGGCGGGGCGGCGACGTGACGTTCCACGGGCCAGGTCAGCTCGTCGGCTATCCCATCTTCGACCTCAACCCCGACAGGCGCGACCTGCACCGCTACGTGAGAGATATCGAGGAGAGCCTCATCCGAGCGCTGGCGGGCTTTGAGGTGCGGGCTGGCCGCGTCCAGGGCCTCACGGGCGTGTGGGTGGGCGAAGAGAAGGTGGCGGCGATCGGTGTGCGGATCTCACGCTGGATCACCAGCCATGGGTTTGCCCTCAACGTGGACCCCGACCTGGGGTTCTTCGATCTCATCGTTCCGTGTGGAATCGCCGACCGTGGGGTGACCTCGATGGCCAGGCTACTCGGTCGGCCCGTGGCGGTCGAGGAGGTAGAAGTTCCTGTCGCTCAAGCATTTGCCGAGGTGTTTTGCCTGAGTTTCGCTTTCCGGCCGACCGCATAGGCAAATACTATTCAAAATATTTTCAAAATCTGGAATATAATCCAGCCCTCTGGTGTTCTTGCCAATCGGAGGGCGAAATGAACCGCTATAGTGACGCTGAACTGAACCTGATTGCCCGCCTCAAGGCTGGGGATGTGTCCGCCGTCGATGACCTGGCTGTCGCCTACGGCTCGAAGATCCACCAGTTGGCCTTTCGATACATGAAGAACCGCGAGGACGCCGAGGAAGTCGCGCAGGACGTCCTGATGAAGGTCTACCGCAAGATCGACGCGTTCCGCGGCGACTCGGCCCTGTCGTCGTGGATCTACCGGATCACGTTCAACGCGGCCATGTCCCGGCTCCGCAATGGGAAGTTCAGCCGTCCAAACGAGGTGCCAGAAGAGGGGCTGGGCGCCACGGACAACGGCGAGCGCACCCGTCTGCCGCACGAGGCGGCCGACTGGTCGTCGTTGGCCGACGAGGCGTATCTGCGCAGCGAGATGCGCGACCGACTGCAGGAGGCTCTGCGCGAGCTGCCGCCCATCTACCGGGTCCCGGTGCTGCTGCGCGATGTCGAGGGGCTCTCGACCGAGGAAGCAAGCCGTGTGTTGAGGGTCAAGACGCAGACGCTCAAGTCACGGCTGCACCGGGGGCGTCTCATCCTGCGGCAGCGGCTGGCCGACTTCGCGGGGGGG
>JAFNAJ010000169.1 GCA_017860085.1 Acidobacteriota bacterium
CTGCGCAAGCTCGACCTGGAGGGCAGGCCGATTGTGTCGTCGCTCAACTACGATCTCGTCCGCACGGCCAATGCCCCGCCGCTCGAGCCGCAGCTGCACCTGCGCGGCATGTACTCGTACATGGCCGACGCCGGGCTGTTTGTCGAGTGTTCCACGGGCTGGCGTGTGCCGGTGGCGATGGAAGCTGACAACGTGGCGCTGGAGCGCGGCTATCTTGCCGTCCGGAAGGAGGCCGGCGAGCCTGTGCTCGTGAATCTCGAGGGGCGCCTCGCCATGCGACCCGGTATGGAGGGCGCGGGCCTGCAACGGTCGCTCGTGCCGTTGCGTTTCGTCAGGGCGTGGCCCGGTCGGGCGTGCGAGTCAGGAGGAGGCGACGCCGGCGTGACCTCGTTGGCCGGAACTGGATGGCGGCTCGTGAACGCGAGCATCGGTGTGCCGACCCCCGACGATGTGTCGCGCATTGCTCTGAGGTTCGTCGGCGAGCGCCTGAGCGCGGCGAGCGGCTGCAACAGTGGCACAGCAGGCTACACGCTGGCCGGGGGAGCGCTCGTGGTCCAGTTGTTCGCGACGACCCGGAAGGCGTGCCTCCCGCCCTGGGACCAGTGGGAGACGGCGTTCTTCCGCTTCCTGGCGTCGAAACCGGCGGTCACGCGCGAGGGTGAGAATCTGATACTCGTCTCGCCGGGCGGCACGATGCGGTTCCGCTCGATGCCGGTGCCCAGCGCCGCGGCCGTGCAGAAGTTCATCTACGTCGCCGCGGAGCGCAAGCCGTGCTCGGGGGTGGCGCCGATGGACTGCCTGCAGGTCCGCGACAAGGAAACCGACCCCTGGCGTCTGCACTACGGCGAGATCATCGGATTCACCCACGTTCCCGGCATCGAGTATCGGCTGCGCATCCTGGAGGACGCCGTGCCGAACCCGCCCGCCGACGGGGCGGCGACGCGGTGGTTCCTCGACGTGATCGTGGAGCAGCGCGTGGTGAAGCGCTAGCGATCGAGGACAAGCAGGCGCACGTCGGGCGGCAAGGCCCGGTAGAGCGACTCGGCGTCCCTCGGGTTGAGGACGACCCGCAGTCGAAGCGCGTCACGGTTTCGCGGCCGCATCGCGGTGACGACGTCGCGCCACTTTGCCCCCCACCACGTACGCCACCGCGCCCACGTGCCGGCGGCGGCGTCCGCCTCGCGCGGACGAATCTCGACCGACAGCCCATCGTCGAAGCGGATGAGGTAGCGCGACGGCACAGGGTAGCGCTCCTCGGCGGTCGGCGGAACGGGCGGCGCCGTGGGCTCCTCGCCCTCCTGGCTCGGCCCGCCGTCCTGCTGCACGACACGGAGGACCGGTCGAGGAGGCTCGAGGTTTCCGCCGGACCAGACGACACCACGCCACGGGCGGTGGCCGCCACGCTGTATCCAGGCCACCCGCGGCCGCCCGAGCATCAGGCCCAGCACCGGGTACCGCTGCAGCTCCGCCCCGCGCAACATGAGCGCGAGCTCGGGCGCGGCGGGGTCCAGCAGGAGATAGAAGTCCTTGCTGGCGGCCAGCTCGATCTTCCGCTGAAGCATCGCGGTGGATCGCTGCAGCCTGGCCGCCGCAGCCTGCGCGTCGCTGATCTGCTGTTCGGCGGGCGACCTCGAGCACGCGGCCAAGGAGAGACAAGCGCTCGCCACCAGTGCTCGCGTCACCCATCTCCGGAGCCACGTCTGCTGCGGCATCATCATGTGGTCCCGTGGCGTCAGTAGATGTAGATCGGTGTGCCCAAGGGGGCGTTGGCCCAGACGACCCGCAGGTCGTCGCGTCCCACACGGATGCACCCATGCGAGACCGCGCGCCCCAGCAGCCGCTCGTACAGAGTGCCGTGGATCATGTACCCGTTGCCAAAGTAGAGCGCGTACTCGCCCAGTGATCCGTAGTCGAGGCGTTCAGCTGGGTTCTTGGGGATCGGCTGCCCCTCTTCGACGAAGGCCCAGTCGGGCTTCCGCCAAACCGGGTTCGCTCGCTTCGACAGCACCTCGAAGCGACCGCGTGGCGTGTCGAACACCCATTCGCGCTTCTTCCCAGACGATTCCTTCAGCACCATGCCTGAGCCCGCCGAGCACACGGCCTCGAGCATCGTCTCGTCGCCCTTCTTCAAGTAGAGGCGGTTGTGGGTCTGATCGATGACGATGAAGACCCCACGCGGGGTCATGGCCGCGAGACGGGCCTTGAGCGTGCGCTCGCGAGCGCGAAGGCGCGACGTCACCTGCTTGAGGCCCCGATCGTCTGACGGCACGTCGCCGGTCAGCGTGGGCGGAGTGTCCACCACGGGCGCGTAGCGGTAGCCGGTGCCAGCCCACGCAAGCCCCAGAAGGGCGCCCGCGGCCGCCACGGCGATCCACCCGGTGCGTCGGTCGACGGGAAACGGCCAGAGTCGATGGACCGGCGCCGCGGGCGCAACCGCTGCGGCGCCGGGAGGCGCCTCGGCTGCGACGGCAGGCGCGGCCGGCTCAGGGCTGGCGTCCGTCGAGGGCGCCACCGGTTCGTCGCTGGCGGGCGAATTCGGCGATGGCTCCATAGCTGTCGTTTCCCACGATGGTGACGGGAGTGCCAACCCCCACGCGCGTGAACAGGTCGTCGATGTCGGGGTTCGTCAAGGCGACGCACCCCTTGGTCCAGTCGCGGCCCCGTCCACCTTCGCCATGAATCTCGATGAGGCCCCCGATTCCAGCGGACGCGGGCAGCGTACCGTCGCGCCGAGCCCGTGCGTAGTCCGCACGGTCCTGCTGGTTCGGATAGTCGAGCAGCAAGGCTTTGTAGTAGATGGTGGCCCCACGGCTCTTGCGCGTCACGACGCGGTAGCGTCCCTCGGGCGTGGCGCCGTCGCCGGCGTGCGCCTTGTCGGCGATCCAGTTGAACCCGAGGTCGATACGATACGTCTTGACGGCCTTGCCGCGGTCGTAGAGTGTGAGCGTGTGCGCCTCCTTCGACACCAGGATGGCCGCGCGTCCCTCGCGGCGCGACCAGGCCACCGTCTCGTCCTTCCAGCGCTGCCAGCGGGCAAGCGTTTCGCCATCCGCGTACCGGGCCGCGACCGCCACGGCGTGGTCGTGCATCTGGGCTGAGAGCGCGACGGCCTGCCGGGCCCGCACGGTGGCGTTGCCGAAGTCCCCTTCGCGTTCGTACACGCGAGACTCGGCCAGCGCGGCGCGCGCCTGGGCGAGGAGTGCGCGGCGCGCGGCCCCGAGGTGAATCGTGGTCGCCAACGCCTCGCTCGCCGCGACGGCGGCCTCCGCGTCGGCAATCAGCGAGGCTGCGGCCGTGGCGGCGGACGACCGACTCTCGCGTGCCACGCCAAGGGCGTCGCGCGCTGCGCGCTCGGCCACCGAGAACGCCTCGACCACGCGCTGGGTGTCTGGGATGGGCCAGAGGCGCATTTCCTCGACGCGCTGGGCGGCGAGGCCGTCCCGCAGGGCGGCCTCGGCCGTCAGCAGGCGGTCTGGCGCCCACGTCATGGCGTCTGCCGTGCGCGCGTCGGCCACGGCCGCGCGGGCGGCCTCGGCGGCGGCCTGCATGACGGGCGCTCGGCGCAACCCGACGGCGTAGGCAACGCCGTAGGTGGCCATCAGCACGGCGACGCCGATCGCCACGAAACGCCACAGGCGCGACGGACGAGCCGTCGCGCCTGGTGTCTTCGAGGTTTTCACCGGACGGTGTGGACTAGCCCTTCTTGGCCGCCATTGCGGTTTCGATCGCGGTCTTCACCGTGGTGGCGGCGGCCTTCGCCGACTCCGCCTTGGCCCTGGCATCGACGAAGCGCTCGGCTGCCAGCGCCGCCTCGGCGTCGGTGATCGACGTGCCGGCGGTGGTCAGGTCGCCCTTCATGGCCTCGATGTCCGCGGCCGTTCCCTTGCCCTTGGGCGCCTTGTCGAGCAGCGCCTGGGCCTCGGTGAGCAGCGTCTTGGCCTCCTCGATCGCGGCGGTGGCATCGGCCTTGGCCTTCTCTTTGCCCGCGGCGGCGTCGGCCACGGCCTTCTCGCCAGCCGTCTTTGCGGCTGCCGCGAGTTCCTTGGCCTTGTCATAGGACGCGAACCACTTGCCTTCCTGTGCCTTGAGTTCGGCGTCGAGCGCCGCCTGGGCGTCTTGCACCGCCTTCAGCGAGTCGGCGGCGTACTCGCCGGCCCCGGCTGAGGTGGCCTGATCGAGCGCTGCCTTGGCTGCATCGATGTCGGCCTTCGGCGGCGCCCCGCACCCGGCCGCCGCAACGGCCAAGCCCAGGACGACGATCCACATCTTCACGTTCGGACGCATAGCGTGCCTCCTTGCGCGAACCGGCGACCTCCGTCACCGGCACGCAACTAGACATTATACCCTGCAGTACCGGAACGCACGCCGGCATCACCCCTTGGACCAGCCCACAGGCGGCGTCGCGTCGCGCCCGAAACAGACGCCCGACTCGATCGAGGTGATAGCCGTGGCGCTCGCCCGACAGGGCGTCCATGCGTGCCTGCACTGCCTACGAGCCAGGTCACCGGCCCAGCCCGATCACGTTCCGCTTCGACAGGTGGGCGATCAGCGCGCCGGCGACCATTCCGACAACATAGCCGTAGGGCAGGCTCACGGCGCAAAGACCCACCAGCACGACAACCGAGAAGTCGGCCTTGCTCGGGGCGGTGTCCCGCACGAGTCCGATGAGGGTGAGAGCCTCGAACAGGAGGATCACACCGAGAACGGGCTTGGGGAACAGGTGGACCACCTGGTCGAAGCCCGAGGCGAGGAAGAGGCCGATGCCGAGGAACATCGAGCCATACACGATCACCGACCCCCCCGTGCGCGCGCCGAAGGCATAGTGGCCCGCCATGCCACCCGAGCCGTGACAGGTGGGCACCCCGCCAAAGAACGGGTTCACCAGGTTCATCAGCGAGTAGGTGAAGCCGATGCGCCGCACGGTGAGCGGCTTGTGCGGAAAGAGGTCCTGCGCAATCTGTTGCGTGGCGAGGATTGAGTTGCCGAGCGACAGCGGAATCTGCGGGATGGCCAGGACCAGGAACCCCGTCCAGACGTGCTCCCACGTTGGCGTTGACCAATGTGGGACCGAGAGGCCGACGCTTCCGGCGAGCGCGGAGACGTCCAGCCGCCACACGAACGCGTAGACCAGGCCGAGCCCAATGGCAAACAAGGCCGGTGGGAACCGGCGATTGCCGATGAGCAGCACGACGATCGCGAAGGCGAGCGCGCCGAGAGCGTAGCCCTGGAACCCTTCGGCGGGCAGATAGTCCTTGAGGGCCAGCGCGGCCAGTTGCAGACCCAGGCCGAACTGAATGCCGCGGACGACGGCCTTGGGAATGGCGCGGGCGAGCGCGTCGATGAGACCCGAGGCCACCAGGGCCAGCATGACGATGCCGATCGCCAAACCGCCGCCCGCCAGCACGGCGCCCGACACCCGCTGGGTGATGACGATCACCGCCATGGCCTTGAGCGGCTGGGCCGGCATGGGGATGCCGTAGATGAGGCCCGTCAGGATCTGCATGGCGCCGAACATGATGAGCACGGCGGCCGGATCCAGATCCGTGGCCAGGATCATGCCGACGATGAGCGGGAAATCGGTGCCGAGGTCGCCGAAGGCGCCGGAGAGCTCGTTGCGGTCGAACCGCACACGTGGGGGGGCGGGACGCGTCATCAGAGATGCGGGCGCATGGGGCGCAGTGTGCAGGAGAATCCTGTCGGGCCCTGCGGTCCCCGTCAAGTCCGGCCGGACGGTCGTGAGCCCGGAGGGGCAAGTACGCCTCGTTGCGCGTCTGAGGCCAAGTCGGTATTGTTCAGGCCATGGGGACGGCCACACCGGCACCCCGGCCGGTTGAACGATCTCAGACGAGCCGCGCGACGATGCATTCGGCGCTGGCGGTTGGCGGCATCGTGCTGGCGGCAGCGGTGGTGCTGGTCGCAATGGGACGCGTGCCCATCTGTCGGTGTGGCTACGTGAAGCTCTGGCACGGCGTCGTGCTGAGCTCCGAGACCTCCCAGCACATCTCGGACTGGTACACGTTCTCGCACATCATTCACGGGTTCGCGTTCTATGGGCTGCTCTGGCTGGCGGGCCGACGATGGCCGCTCGGCTCGAGG
>JAFNAJ010000170.1 GCA_017860085.1 Acidobacteriota bacterium
ACCGTGTTCTATCTCGGCGTGCTCCCGGCTCGCGTCATCGAGCTGGCCACGCGCTCGATCGACACCATCTTCTAAGGCGGGGTCAGGTCTTGAATCTCTGCTTTTTTCACGACCTGGCACCAACGTCAGGGTCGGCGTGCCGCCTTCGGCCGGCGGCGGCTCAGCGTTCAACCGTCGGCCTCGGCCAGCTGATAGCTGGCGGCTGACCGCTGAACCCTGACTGCTGAGAGATCAGGCGCCAACCGCCTCGCGCAGCAGGTGCGCGAGTTCCTCGTCCTGCGACGGCAGCACGGTCCGTAGATCCAGCACGACGCGGTCGCGCTCGATGCGGGCGATGACAGGTGTGGGCAGCGCCCTGAGGCGCTGTTCGATCGCGTCCGGCGTGAGACCGTCGGTGTCGATCGCGAGAAGCGCCGTCGGTATCGCCGAGCCGGGCGCGCTGCCGCCCCCGATCGTCGAGAGCCCGGGCAGGATGTCGGCCCGTATGCCGGGAACGCCCGCCAGGCGCTCGCGCACCGCCATGGCCCGCCGCGCGATGGACTCACGGGTGAGCGACAGCATGGCCGCCACCGGGACGGCCTCGCGGGCGCGCCCTCGCGCGTACTCGAGCAGCGTGGCCTCGAGCGCGGCGTACGTCATCTTGTCGACGCGGACGGCGCGCATCAACGGGTAACGCCGGATGGTCGCCACGAGATCCTCGCGCCCAAGAATGATGCCCGCCTGGGGCCCGCCGAGCAGCTTGTCGCCGCTGAAGCAGACGACGTCGAAGCCCGCCTCGACGCTCTCCTGAACGGTTGGCTCCTCGACGCGGCCGGTTGGGCCCTCGCCTGAAGACGACGGTTCGGCGAGCACGCGACCGAGCAGGTTGCCGCTTCCGAGGTCCTCCACGACGGGAATGTCGAACTGCGCACCGAGGGCGACGAGCTCACGCGCGGCGGGGCGCTCGGTGAAGCCTTCGATCCTGAAGTTCGACGGATGCACTCTGAGAATGAGCGCGGTGTGATCGCCGATGGCCGCGGCGTAGTCGGCGGCGCGCGTCCGATTCGTCGTGCCCACCTCGCGCAGCAGGCAGCCCGACTGCGCCATGATCTCGGGCACGCGGAACCCGCCGCCAATCTCCACGAGCTCGCCGCGGGAGACGAGCACCTCGCGACCCCGGGCGAGCGCCGCCAGCACCAGCAGCGTCGCGGCCGCGTTGTTGTTGACGACGACCGCCGCGGGAGCCCCGGTGATCCGGGTGAGCAGCGCCTCCGCGTGCACGTCGCGGCGGCCCCGCTGGCCGGCCTCGAGGTCGTACTCGAGGTTGGAGTAGCCCGCCGACAGTTCCGACACCCGGTCGACAGCCGCCTGCGCGAGCGGCGCGCGTCCGAGGTTGGTGTGCACGATGACGCCCGTGGCGTTGATCACGCGGCGCAGCGACGGCGCGATCTGCGAGGCCAGGCGTCTCTCGGCATCGGCCACGATCAACGCCGCGAGATCCGCGTGGCCTGGCCCGGCGACCGCCTCGACCCCGGGCCGCGTCGTCGCACGCAGCTCGGCGCGCAGGGCGGCCGACGCCTGGCGCAGCGCGTCGACCAGGGCGTTGCGTCCGTATCGTGCCTCGAGTTCGGCGGCGTCGGCGCGCTGGCGCAGGATCTCGATGGCGGGCAGGGATCGCGGCGTCGGGTGATCAGGTGACATCGTGGGCGTCGTGGACAGGCGAGTGGGCCGCGTGGGCGGTTGCGGCCCGCCGCGCTGTCAGGATACCATTCGGCTCGCTCCGGACCGGCCGCCGACGTCCGGCGACCTCACGATCTGATGTCCAATCCTCAGGAGCCCACACCCGCGGAGCCGCGACCCGGGGACCATCCCTCGGAGGTCAGGTACCGGCCCCTCAAGCGGTTCTGGCCCTACGTCGACCTGCCCGAGCAGCCGACCGCCGAGGAACTGGCTGCGCTCGACCCCGACCTGCACGAGGCGTTGTTCGGTCGCACCGACCGGCCGTTCTCCATCACGCTCGTGTTTCCCCGCTTCGAGGGACCTGGCTACGCCCGCGCCGTCGAGTTGGCACAGGGTGCGGCCGAGTATCGGGAGGTTGGAACCGGGGAGGCCGCCCGTGTGCGGGCGCGGTTCCTGCCGTCGGATGCCAAGCGCCTGCATCAGGTCTTCGAGATCGTCGGCCCGATCCCGCAGACCGAGGTGCTCATCGACGACAGGCCGGTGCCCTACGCGCGCGAGTTGTGGCTCCCCCTGGTCTGGTTCCTCCTGGTCGACTGACGAGCGACGTGGCCGAGCCAAGCGACATCGAGCGGGACTTGCAGGTGTTGTCGGTCGAGCTGCGGCGCCTCGAGGCCGAGTACAACATGTACTTCGCCGGGCGCGTGCCGCGGCCGCCGTTCGTCACCCGCACCCGGGTCGACGGACTCTTCAGGAAGTGGGACCGCGCCCACATCGAGAGCCTGTCGCTCCGCTTCCGGTTTGCCACCATGCAGTCGCGCTACGCCGTGTTCTCCGAGCTCTGGGATCGCGGCATGCGCGCTCGCGAGGAAGGGCGGGCCGGACCGTTCGCACCGGCGCGCACGCGACGCGAGACCGTGCCACCCGCGTCCGACCGCGTCGTCCACGTGGCGGCCTTCTCCGATCCTCAGGGTGAGTCGGACAAGCTCCGTGATCTGTACGAATCGCTGATGAGCGCCCGTCGCGAGGGGGGCGAGCCTGTCGTCGACTTCGACCGCTTTGCCGGATTGGTGCGCCAGCAGGTGAGCCGGCTCCAGCACGCGGGTGCGGCCGAGGTCGCGTTCCGTGTGTCGGTAGCGGGTGGGAAAGCGAAGCTGACTGCGAAGGGGGTTCGGGCGACTGCCGCGGAATCGGGGGAGGGGTGGGGGGACGGGCCATCGGCCCGCCCCCCGAGAGGAAACTAGCTGGCCCGGGTGACGTTGCCCGCCTGGGGGCCCTTGGGCCCGTCGACGATCTCGAACTCGACCGCCTGGCCCTCCTCGAGCGTCCGGAACCCGTTGCCCTGGATCGCCGAGAAGTGAACGAACACGTCGCTGCCGGACTCACGCTCGATAAACCCGTAGCCCTTGGCGTTGTTGAACCACTTGACCTTGCCTGTGATGCGAGACATCTTGCCTTCCTTGCCTTGCCCTTGTGCGGTGACGTGCACCGCTCGTCCTTGCCGCCCCGGTCGCACCCCTATGGCGCGCCGGGCAGAGAAAAACCTCCGCCGCGGTCGGTGAGGGCCCCCCAGCCGCCAGCGAAGGCCCCGGTAGGATATCGATCGCCCTTACCTATTGTCAAGCCGAGGGATCCCGCCATGCCACGTGCCCTGCTTTCCGTCTCCGACAAGACCGGCCTCGTTGAATTCGGACGAGGACTGGCCCACCGAGGTTTTGAGCTCGTCTCCACCGGGGGGACTGCCCGCGCGCTGGCCGACGCCGGCCTGCCCGTCACGAGCGTCTCGGCCGTCACGGCCTACCCGGAGATGATGGACGGGCGGGTGAAGACCCTGCACCCGGCCATCCATGGCGGCATCCTGGCCCGACGGTCTCGGCCCGACGACCTGGAGGCGGCCGGCCGCCACGGCATCGGCCTCATCGACGTGGTTGCCGTCAACCTGTACCCGTTCGCTCGGGCCGCGGCGCGACCAGACACACCCTTCGACGCGCTCGTCGAGGAGATCGACATCGGTGGCCCATCGCTGGTCCGAGCGGCGGCCAAGAACTTCCGCGACGTGCTCGTGGTGGTCGACCCGGCCGACTACCCGGCCATCCTCGACGCGCTGGTCTCGGGTCCGACGCTCGCGCTGCGCTTCGAGCTGGCACGGAAGGCGTTCGAGCACACGGCCCAGTACGACGGGACGATCGCGTCCACTCTTGGCCGCGTGACGGCGAGCGACGCGGGCGAGTTCTCCCGCGACGTCGATCCGGCCGCCATGCCGTCGCGTCTGTTCGTCGGGGCGGCCAAGCGGCGGGACCTGCGATACGGGGAGAACCCTCACCAGCGGGCCGCCTGGTACGCCGTGCCCGGCGCTGGCGGCCTTGGAGACGCGGCGGTCCTGCAAGGCAAGGAGCTGTCGTTTACCAACCTCCTCGACCTCGACGCCGCGGCTCGCATCAGCCTCGAGTTCGACGAGCCCGCGGCCGTCGTCATCAAGCACACGAACCCGTGCGGCGTTGCCACCGCATCGTCGTCGGCGGACGCCTACGTGCGAGCCCGCGAGGCCGACGCGCTGTCGGCATTTGGCGGCATCGTCGGCCTGAACCGCGTGATCGACGTGGACACGGCGAGCGCGATCGTGTCGACGTTCATCGAGGCCGTCATCGCGCCGGGTGTCGAGGCGGCCGCGAAGGAGATCCTCGCGACGAAGGCCAACATGCGGGTCGTGATGGCCGACCTCGAGCGCTACCGGGGCGATCGTCCGGCGGGCATCGAGGTGCGATCGATCCTCGGGGCGCTGCTCGCGGAGGAACGAGACCGGTGCGTCGAGGCCATGAAGCCCTGGCCGGGGGATGCTGCGAGCAGCGGCCTTCGGGTCGTGACGAAGCGCGTGCCCACGGCCACCGAGTGGCAGGCGCTGCGCTTCGCGTGGCGCGTGTGCGCCCACGTCAAGTCGAACACGGTCATCTTCACGCGCGAGGACCGGACGCTGGCCGTCGGCGCGGGGCAGATGAGCCGCGTCGACGCCGTCAGGGTCGCGGTGCTCAAGGCCGGAGAAACGCTGAAGGGGTCGGTGGCCGCCTCGGACGCCTTCTTCCCGTTTCGCGATGGCCTCGATGCGTTGGCGGAGGCCGGGGCGACGGCCGTCGTCCAGCCCGGGGGGTCGGTGCGCGACGCCGAGGTGATCGCGGCCGCCGACGAACACGGACTGGCGATGGTGTTCACTGGCCGGCGGCACTTCCGCCACTGACGATCGAGACCAGCCACCCGGAGCGTTGGACGACGTCGATCAGCAGCGCCGAGAGGGCGGCCTCAGTCGCGGGCGGATTGGTGCGCGTCGAACGAGGCGAGCACTTCGGCAGGCGATACGGTGGCCGGACCGAACTTGCCGACCGAGATGCCAGCGGCGTGGTTCGAGAGTTCGGCCGCCTCGAGCAGGGTGGCGCCGGCGGCGAGGGCCACGCCAATGGTTGCGATGACCGTGTCGCCGGCACCCGTTACATCGGCAACCTCCCGCGCCACTGCGGGGAGGCTGACATCACGCACGGCATCGGGCGCCGCCGCGCTTCCGTCGAGCAGCCACATCCCGCGCTCGCCCCGCGTGACCAGCACCGAGCGACAGCCTGCGCGATCCCTGATGCGTCGCGCAGCTTCAGCGGCTTCCTGGTCGGTTCGCACGCGCATCACCGCGGCCACCTCGGCCTCGTGGTGATTCGGCGTGACGAGTGCCGCGCCCCGATAGAGGTCGATGTGCGGGATCTTGGGGTCGACCAGCCAGGGGACGCCTCGGCGCGTCGTCTCGGTGGCGAGCGTGGCACTCACACGACCCGTGATCACGCCCTTCAGGTAGTCCGACACGATCACGACGTCCGAGACTGACAGCCGGTCGACGATGGCGTCGGTGAGGCGCCGCTCGAGGTCGCCTGCCACGTCGGCATCCGACTCGTAGTCCACCCGCGCGACCTGCTGGTTTCGCGTCGTGACGATCCGCATCTTCCGCGTGGTGGGCCGGTCGGTGGCGGCGACGAGGCCGTCTGTCGGCACCCCGATCGTACCGAGGGCCGCCGCGATCGTTTGCGCGGCCTCGTCGTCTCCGACCACGCCGACCAACCGGACACTCGCGCCGAGCGCGGCAACGTTGTGCGCCACATTGCCCGCGCCTCCCACCCTGTACTGCTCGTGGTCGAACTCGACCACTGGCACCGGCGCCTCAGGCGAGATGCGATTCACGCGACCGAAGATGAAGTGGTCGAGCATGACATCGCCGACCACGAGCACGCGACGGCCTGCAAAGGCCGCGACGAGATCGGCCGCGCGGGTGGGGTCGAGCACGCGCATCAGCGGTGGACCGGTTCGTCGGTCTGTGCCGCCGCGTACGGCAGGGTGATGAGCACGAGGAACAGCATGTGGAACTCGGAGTCGCCGAAGTTGTACTCGAACAGCCC
>JAFNAJ010000171.1 GCA_017860085.1 Acidobacteriota bacterium
CCCTTTCCTACCTTTCCTACGTGCTACTCGGACGCGGTCTTCGGCGTCACTCCGATGTTGTAGAACATGAACGCGTAGACGTCGGCCGTCGTCTCGATCTGCTTCGTCGTGTTGCTGGCCCCGTGGCCCGACTTCGTCTCGATGCGGATGAGCAGCGGCGTCTCGTGGCTCGCCTTCTCCTGCAGCGTTGCGGCGTACTTGAACGAATGCGCCGGCACGACACGGTCGTCGTGATCGGCCGTGGTGATGAGCGTTGCCGGGTACTTCACGCCAGCCTTGATGTTGTGCAGCGGCGAGTACGCGTAGATAGCCTTGAACTCCTCGGGGTTGTCGCTCGAGCCGTAGTCGGCAATCCAGTTCCAGCCGATGGTGAACTTGTGGAACCGCAGCATGTCCATCACGCCCACCTGCGGGACGGCCACTTGGAACAGCTCGGGCCGCTGGTTGACGACGGCCCCCACCAGCAGCCCGCCATTCGACCCGCCCTGGATCGCCAGCCGGCTCGCTGACGTGTACTTGTTGGCGATCAGCCACTCGGCCGCCGCGATGAAGTCGTCGAACACGTTCTGCTTCTTGAGCTTGGTGCCCGCCTCGTGCCACGTCTCGCCGTACTCGCCGCCGCCACGCATGTTGGCCGAGGCGTACACGAACCCGTTCTCGAGCAGGGCGATACGCAGCGCGCTGAAGCCGGGGGCCGTCGGGATGTTGAACCCGCCGTAGCCGGAAAGCAGCGTCGGGTTCTTCCCGTCGAGTGTCATCCCCTTCTTGTACGTGAGGAACATCGGCACGCGCGTGCCATCCTTGCTCGTGTAGAAGATCTGCTTCACCTCGTACGCGTCGGCTCTGAATCCGGGAATCTCGACTTCGCGGAACACCGACGACCGCTTCGTCGCGATGTCGTAGCGGAAGATCGTGGGCGCGTAGTTGAACGACGTGAACGTGTAGAAAACGAACGTATCGTCCCGCCGGCCGCCAAAGCCTCCTGCGGTGCCGAGGCCCGGCAGCGGCACCTCGTTCTCCAGCGTCCCGTCGAGGCCGTAGACATAGGCGCGCGTCGTCACGTCCTTGAGATAGGTGGCGAAGAGCTTGCCGCCCGCCACGTCCACTCCCCGCAAGGGCTCGGGTTTCTCGGGCAGCACGTCCTTCCAGTTCGCTTCGGCGGGCCTCCCGGGGTCGAACACGAAGACGCGCCCGTTGGGCGCCTTGTGGTCGGTCTCCACGAGGAAGGTCTCGCCGACGTTCTCGACGACTCCAAAGCTCGAGTCGGTGACGTCGGCCACGATCGGCTTGAACGTCGTATCGGCTGACGAGAGGTCGCGATAGAAGAGGGCGTTGCCCTTCTTGCCCGTGCCGCGGTCGGCAATCGTCAGGATGGCAAACCGCTCATCCTCGGTGGTGCGGATGCCGTGGAAGCGCTGGGGACGGGCCTTGTCCTCGTAAACCAGCTGATCCTGGGCCTGGCTCGTGCCCACCCGGTGGAAGTACACCTGGTGGTGCTCGTTCTTGCTCGACAGCTCGTGCCCCTTCTCAGGCTCCGGGTACCGGCTGTAGAAGAAGCCGTCGCCCGCCCACGAGGCCCCCGACACCTTGACCCACTTGATCGCATCGGGCAACGTCTTCCGGGTCGCGACTTCCATGACGCGGTACTCCAGCCAGTCGGACCCACCAACAGACAGGCCGTACACCGCGTAGCGACCGTCCTTCGAGAGCGAGAACGCTCCGAGGCGAGTGGTGCCGTCCGCGGAGAACGTATTGGGATCGATCAGCACCTCCGGCTTGCCGTCGAGGCCTTTTTGAACGTAGAGCACGGACTGGTTCTGAAGCCCGTCGTTCTTCGAGAAGAAGAAATACTCGCCCCTGCGGGTCGGCGGCGTGTACTTGGGATAGTTGTAGAGCTGCTCGAGCCGTGTCTTCAGCTGGGCGCGGTACGGAATCTGCGCCAGGTAGCCGAAGGTCACCGCGTTCTGTGCTTCAACCCACTTCGCGGTGTCGGGGCTGCTGTCGTCTTCGAGCCAGCGATACGGGTCGGGAACGGCGACGCCGTGATACGTGTCGACGTGATCGACCTTGCGGGTCTGCGGGTAGGTGAGGCTCGATGCAGCGACGCCGACGAGTTGGCTCGTGAGCAGCGCCGACAGGATGGCGAGGGCGGGGCGTACCGGGCGCATGTGCATACGGGTGACTCCGGGAGGGCTCGCGCCCCTCTCTAATACCCCGTTGGCGCCGATGGCGCAAGTCCGAACACGCTGTCCGAACACGCTGTCGTGCTCCGGTGTGTCGCTGGAAGATCCGCGGAACTCCCTGGAGACCCGGGCCGACTGAGCGTTCGACCTTCGTGACCGACGCAAGGCCGTCCTGGCGGGATCTTCGGGGCGACGCCGGTCACCGAGGCAACAGCGACGGCCAGTTGACGATGACCGTCAGCTGAGGCTCGTCGAGTTCGCTGACGACGAACCGACTGCCATCGGGGGAGACGTCGTACTGGTTGCGGCCGAGGAGACCGGGTGCCACTGATGGGCGGATCCTCGTCGGGAAGAGCGCGATTGGCTGGCTGAATCTGAAGCTCGGTGCCACGTCGACGGGCACCGCCATGAGCGTGCGGTGCAGGTCCACGTAGTACAGCTCGCGTCCGTCACCACGCCACGTGGGTTCGACGCCTCCGTTCGACGACACCCGGATCTCGCCGGTCCCACGTGGGAAGGCGCGGACGTACACTTCGGGTTGGCCCGAGTGGTCCGAGCTGTAGGCAAGCCAGCGGCCATCGGGCGACAGTCGTGCGTGGCGCACGAAGCCCGAAGAGACGGTGAACACGCTCGACACGATGCCTGTGGAGAGGCTGAGGGTCTCGACACCGCCGCCGCCATCGAGGACGACCAGATCACCGTCTGGCGACCAGTCGGCCGCCCAGGGCGCTTCGCGCGCGGCCCACGAATGCAGGGCCTGGTCGTCGCCTCGGCCCCTGGCCTCGGGTGCATAGAGCCGAGTGATGCCGTCGAGGCGGTTCGACGTGAACGCGATGCGCGCGCCGTCGGGCGACCACGTGGGGCTGAAGTCCTCGGCCGGGTTCGGAGCGAACGCCATGCCGCGGCCCGTGTCGCTCTCGTAAACCCACGTGTCGTATGTGCCAGAGTCGGAATCGAGCCGGGACACCGCCACGTGGCGGCCATCGGGGGAGAACGCGGGTGAGGAGAAGCGCGTCGAGCCGTCGAGCCGCAGCAGCGATCGGCCCTGCCTGTCGTACCAGGCGAGCTGGCCGGTCGGCAGCGGCTGGTAGACCAGGACGCCCGAGTCGGAGACCGAGAACACGCCTCGGAGTGTTCGCGCGCTGTGCCAGACGTTGCCGGCCAGCGTCATCACGTCGCCCGAGAACCGCCGCGAGGCTGGGTCGAACCGTTGTGCGACCAACTGGGTACCTTGCCGCCACAGGAGATAGCCTTGGGCGACGTACGCAACGCTGGAATTCATGATCAGCAGGGGCTCGCGCACCGCGCGGCCGAGCGTGCCCTGAGAGAGTTCCGTGTGGCTCGCGTCTTCCGAAACCGCCAGGTACAGGTAGCGACGGCCATCAGGCAGAAACTGGGGCCACAGATGCCGGGTCTCGCCGCGCGCGGTTTCCAGCGTCGTCTCAGGCGTCGGCGTCCCCCCGTTGGCGGACACGCGATACAGGCGCCCGTCCGCCCGGCTCGTGAACAGGATGTCGCCCGAGCGGCTCCAGGCGCCGCCGAGACCCGCCAGAGCGCAAATCACCCTCGGCGGCCCACCGGCGATCTCGACGCGCTTCATTTCAGAGGCAGTCAGGAAGGCGACCGATCGACTGTCGGGCGACCAGAACGGATGCGCGGCGCCGTCCGTGCCGGTGATCGGGCGAGACGCGACGCTGTCGAGGTCGCGCACCCACAGCAGCGGCGAGCTTCCGGCCCTCGAGGCCGAGAATGCCAAGTGGCGTCCATCAGGCGAGATCGCCATGAAGTTCCCGATGGCGAGGAACTCGCCCCCGTCCGGCGGCAGCACGGGAAAGCGGATGACGCTGCGGGGGACGTCGGCCGCCGGCAGGGGTACGGACCCGCGCCAGCCCGCAAGGGCTGCAAGCACGGCAACCGCTGCGATGCCGCCCGCGATCCGGGCCGGCAGGCGGCGGGTCCAGCCGACGCGGCCGACACTCTGGGAACCGTCGGTGACGTGACTGCCACGGACGACCCATTCGAGTTCGTGGCGCAGGTCACGCGCCGACTGCCATCGGTCCGCGGGGTCTTTGGCCAGGCAGCGGCGCACGGCGTGGTCGAGCGCCGGCGGGAGAGGTGCCTCGACGCGCGTGAGCGGGCGCGGGTCTTTCGTCATGATCGCGGCGACCTGGACGGCCGCCGTCTCGCCCGGAAACGCCCGCCCTCCTGCCACCATCTCGTACAGCACGGCGCCGAGCGCGAAGATGTCGGTTCGGGCGTCTGCGGGCTTGCCTTCGAGCTGCTCGGGGGCCATGTACTGGAGGGTGCCGAGCAGCTGGCCCTCGGCGCTGAGGGTGACCGTTGGCAGCGGGTCTCCCCCAGACGTCGCCATCGCCGCCACGGGCTTGGCCAGGCCGAAGTCGAGCAGCTTGGCTCCCGCCGCCGTGATCATGACGTTCGATGGCTTCAGGTCGCGGTGAATCAGGCCGCGGGCGTGGGCCTGGTCGAGCGCGTCGGCGAGTTGAACGCCGTGGGTCAGGGCACGATCGAGGGGCAGCGGACCGCGTCGAAGTCGTTCGTTCAGCGGTTCGCCTTCGACCAACTCGAGCACGAGATACGGCAGACCGTCTTGCTCACCCACGTCGAACAGGGCGCAGATGTTCGGGTGGTTCAGCGTCGAGATTGCCCGGGCCTCGAGATCCAGACGGGCCATCCGCTGCCGATCTGCGCCGATTTCTTCCGGCAGGGTCTTGATCGCCACCAGGCGGCCGAGCCGCGTGTCGCGCGCACGATACACCTCGCCCATGCCGCCCGAGCGCAACGGTTCGAGGACCTCGTAAGGGCCCAGCCTGGCGCCCCGGGCGAGAGCCATGATTGCAGAACACTCCTTGTGCGAAGTTTTTCCAGTATACCACCTGGATCAAGCGACCGGCTCCGGAGGAAAGGGCTGGCGGCGGGGGCCGCGGTTGAGGCACACTCTTGAACGTCTCCACAACGACGTCCGTCAGTGCATGCGCGCGCTGATCACGAGAGGCTGTCGGTCATGCGCATCACGTTTGCCGATTGCGTGCTCGACACCGACGCGCGGCAAGTACGCCGCGCCGGCGTGGCGGTACGCCTGTCGCCGAAGGCCTACGAACTGCTCTGCGTCCTCGTCGAGTGTCGGCCACGCGTCCTCTCCAAGCACGAGCTCTACGCGCGATTGTGGAAGGACACCTTCGTGGTCGAAGCCAACCTCGCCAACCTCGTGAGCGAGATCCGGACGGCGCTCGGCGACTCGGCCCGAGAGTCACGTCTCATCCGTACGGCACACGGGTTCGGGTACGCCTTCTGTGCCGAGGTTCACGAGAGGCCAAAGCCCGCGCCACTGGCGCGCCACTATCTCGTCTGGAACCAGCGCGAGTTTGCACTGCCCTCAGGCCGGCACGACATCGGCCGCGATCCTCACGCCTCGGTCCGCTTCGACCTGCCGAGCGTCTCGCGGTTCCACGCGCGCGTCACCGTGGCTGACGAAGGGGCGACCATCGAGGACCTGGGCAGCAAGAACGGCACGCTCGTGCGAGGACAGCGGCTGGGCGCCCCAACGGCGCTGCACGATGGCGACGAGATCCGGCTCGGCGCGGTGGTGATCATCTTCCGCGAGTGGGTCGAGGGCCGTCCGACGGTCACACTCGCGGACGCCTAAGCTTGAGCCAGCGTTTCTGTCACGGGCCTAACGACGTCAAGCGACTGCCGAAGGAAGCGGACACGGTCAGAAGATGCGGGTCCCAGCTCTCGTCAGCGCGTGCGGGTCACCTTGCGAATGGCGCGCGGGGCGTCGACGTCATACCCCCTCGCGTGGGCCAGGTGCATGGCCAGCAGCTGGCCAGGCACGACCATCGTCATCGGCGACA
>JAFNAJ010000172.1 GCA_017860085.1 Acidobacteriota bacterium
CGCGCCGGGCGCGTGCCTGCCGATCATACGCTGCCTTGGTCATTCGACGCTCGTCCCACGAAGAGGTGACCCGGCTCGTCGCCGACGTGCTCGGCGACAGCGACGTGGCACGCGAGGCGGCCGTGGCCCGGCTCGTCATCATTGGTCCACGAGCCGTGGAGCAGTTGGTGGTGGCACTCGGTGAGGCGCGTCGGCGCGCGTCCCTCATCGCCATCCTCCAGGTACTCGAGCGGATTGCCGATGGGCGCGCGCTGATACCGGCCAGTCAGTACCTCGCCCAGGGCGACCAGGCGGTCGCCCTGGCCGCGGTTGCCGCCGTTCGTCCCCACCTGCAGTCGCCCCACGCGGCGGTCGCAGACGCCGCCGTGCGGATCCTCACCGACGTCGTCCTGGACGTATCGGCGGCAGACAGCGTCCGAGCCGCCGCGCTCGACGCCGTCCACGACCTCCCCGTGGAGGCCGTCGAGCCCATCCTGGTCCGTCTGCGTGACGATCCCAGCCCGCGGCTGCGCCGACAGGCGGGGTGGCCGTCGGCCGAGCGCGGACCCGACGTCCTCGAAACCACGATCGAGGATCTGGCGAGGGAGGGACCCGAGGAATTCCGCACAGCTCTCGAGGCGCACGCTGTCTCGGCGCCGCTGCCGGTCCTGCACCACCTCGTCGTACACGCTCGCCAGCGCGAGGAGGCCGAGCGGTCGCCCGACGTGCGGTCGCGCTGGAGGGTCGCCCGGGCGGCGGTCCACCAGGCGCTCGCGGATCGCGGCAGTCGCGTTGCCCTCTACGACCTGCGCGAGACGTTCGAGAATGCCCGCCAGACAATCCCGATAGGCATGGTGGCGGCCGTGGCGCAGGTCGGCGACGGGTCCTGCCTCGAGCCGCTGGCATCGGCCATCGACCGGACGACAGACCTGTGGCTGAAGGATCAGCTGCTCGCCGCGATCGCCGCGATTGTCCGCCGTGAACGCCTCACCCGGCGCCACGCGGTCGTCAAGCGGCTCCTGGCCAGGCACCCGCTGCTCGGTGAAGCCCTGGCGCCGCGTCAGTAGGCCTTCGCAAACCAGGCCTGCGCGGTTGCAGGCCGCCCGCACTTGAGGCAGGCCCCGCTCGGCTCGTCGCCGCCGAACGGCATGTTCCTGATCGTGGCCTGTGTCTCGCTCTTGATCGCGGCCTCGCAGTCGGCGTGCCCGCACCAGGGCGAGATGACAAACCCCGGCCGCCCTTCCATCCACGCCGAGAACTCGGCGTAGTCGGCCGTGCGGCGGGTTCGTTCCTCGCGGAACTTCGTGGCACGCGCCAGCAGCGCCTGCTGGACCTCGTCGAGCAGCGAGCGGACACGATCCTCCACCGCGTCCATCGGGATGAAGGCCTTCTCGCGGGTGTCGCGACGCGCCACCACCACCTGCTGCTTCTCGATGTCCTTGGGACCGATCTCGACGCGAAGCGGCACCCCCCGCATCTCCCAGTCGGCGAACTTCCACCCGGGCGTGTAGCTGTCGCGATCGTCCAGCCGGACGCGTACGCCCGCCGCCACGAGGCGGGCCTGGATGTCGCGCGCCTTCGGCAGAACGGTCTCCTGCCAATTACCGCGCGAGATGGGCACGATCACGACCTGCTGCGGCGCCACGCGCGGCGGGAGCACCAGGCCGCTGTCGTCGCCGTGCGTCATGATCACGCCGCCAATCAGCCGGGTCGACACGCCCCACGACGTCGTCCACGCGTGCTGCAGCACCTTGTCGCGACCCTGGAACTGGATGCCGAAGGCTCGGGCGAAGTTCTGACCCAGGTTGTGCGACGTCCCGGCCTGGAGCGCGCGCCCGTCGCCCATCAGCGCTTCGATGGAGTAGGTGCGCGAGGCCCCGGCGAACTTCTCGCTCTCGCTCTTCGCCCCCGCCATCACGGGCATGGCGAGCACCGATTCGGCGAACTCCTTGTAGATGTCCAGGATGCGGAGCGTTTCCTCCTGGGCCTCGGCTTCGGTCTCGTGTGCGGTGTGCCCTTCCTGCCACAGGAACTCCGTGGTCCTGAGGAAGGGGCGCGTCACCTTCTCCCAGCGGACGACGTTGCTCCACTGGTTGATCAGCACCGGGAGATCGCGCCATGACTGAATCCACTTCGCGTACAGCGTCCCGATGATCACCTCGGACGTGGGACGGATCGCCAGGCGCTCCTCGAGCTTCTCGTTGCCGCCGTGCGTGACCCAGGCCACCTGGGGCGCGAACCCCTCCACGTGTTCGGCTTCGCGCATCAACAGGCTCTCGGGAATGAACAGCGGAAAATAGGCGTTGACATGACCCGTCGCCTTGAATCGCCGATCGAGCTCCTGCTGGATGAGCTCCCAGATGGCGAATCCGTACGGACGGATGGCCATGCAGCCCTTCACCGCCGTGTAGTCGGCGAGTTCGGCCTTGCGGACCACGTCGAGGTACCAGCTCGAGAAGTCCTGAGACTGCGGAGTGATCTCCGTGACGAACGCGTCCTTCTTGTCTGTCATTGTGGTCCTGGTCCCTGCCTGGAAACTGATATCCTACCACCGCGTCGCACGAAGGCGCTGCCGCTCCTCGACGGCGATGCTGCCCGCCATGCCTCCCCCGGTCCGTATCACGGTTGGACAAGAGCCGCGCTCCTACGGCGTGGAGGTCGGCGAAGGCCTTGGAGGTCTCCTCTGGGCGTTGCTCGATCGGCACGGGATCTCCTCGAGGCGGGTGGTCGTCTCGACGGCTCCGATCTGGCGCCTGGTCGAGCCGGCGCTCCAGGTACCGGCGGGCACCGACCCCGTTCTCGTCCCTGACGGCGAGCGCTTCAAGTTGCTGTCAAACGTGGCTCGCATCCACGACGGTCTGCTCAAGGCGGGCGCCGATCGGGGAACGACGGTCGTGGCGGTCGGCGGCGGTGTGCTCGGCGATACGGCTGGGTTTGCGGCTGCGACCTACATGCGGGGCATTCCCCTCGTGCACGTCCCCACGACGCTGGTCGCCCAGGTCGACAGCGCGATTGGCGGCAAGGTCGGGGTCAACCACCCGCTCGCAAAGAACCTCATCGGGGCCTTCCACCCCCCCCGCGTGGTTATCGTCGACCCCTCGCTGCT
The DNA here is from genome assembly GCA_017860085.1 of Acidobacteriota bacterium. Classification (GTDB taxonomy): domain Bacteria; phylum Acidobacteriota; class Vicinamibacteria; order Vicinamibacterales; family JAFNAJ01; genus JAFNAJ01. The sequence continues at coordinate 3,086 of JAFNAJ010000172.1, forward strand.
CGCGACCCTCGCTCGCCGGGAGTTCAGGGCGGGCCTGTACGAGGTCATCAAGTACGCCATCATCGCGAGCGGGGCGCTGTTTGCGACGGTCGCACAATCCCTCTCGGCGCTCCTCTCACGCGATCCCGGCGTGCTCATCCCGGTCATCGCCGAGTGCTGTCACATCAAGGCTCGCATCGTGACGGCCGACGAGTTCGAGACGGGTCAGCGACGACTGCTCAATCTCGGCCACACGGTCGGCCACGCCCTCGAGAGCGTCACGAAGTATCGCCGTTTCAGGCACGGCGAGGCCGTTGGCTACGGCATCGTTTGCGCGGCCCGAATGGCCGAAGCTCGCGGAGCGCTCACAAGTGAGCAGGCCGACGCCATTGCCCGGCTGGTGGCCCAACTCGGGCCCGTGCCACCCGTTGGCGACCTCTCTTCCTCCGACGTCCTCGAGACGATTCGGTACGACAAGAAGGTCGTCGACGGCCGCCTGCACTTCGTGCTGCCCACGGGGATCGGCGCGGCCGTGGTGGTCGACGATGTCACGTCGGCAGAGATCGAGCGGGCGCTCGCGTGTCTCGGCCTGCGGCCCGGGCCCTGAGGGACGGCTCGTCGTCGAGCCGAGTCGGAGGGGAGCCTACTCGAGGCGAAACTGACGGATCTTGGCGAGCAGGAACCGGACTGGTACCTGCAGCCGCTCGGCAGCCGCCCGCCGGTCGCCGCCTGTCTCGGCGAGCGCCAGCGCGATCTTTCGCCGCTCGACCTCGACGAGCACCCGGCGAGAGGCCTCGGCGAGGCTCCCTGACAGATCGATGAGCGTCCATGGGTCGGAGGGACCGCCGAGCGCGCCCTCGGTGGAGAAGGCCTGCACGGGCTCGGCCAACTGCAGGTGCCCGGGCCTGATGGTGTCGCCGGCGAGAATCACCGCGCGCTCGAGGCAGTTCTGCAGCTCGCGCACGTTGCCGGGCCACGCATAGGCCTGCAACGCCTCGAGCGCAGCCTCCGACAGGACGGCCGACTTGCTCTGCTCGCGGCAGAAGCGCTCGACGAAGTGCCGTGCCAGCAGCGCGATGTCGCCGCGCCGCTCACGGAGCGGCGGCACGGTAATCGGGAACACCGACAACCTGAAGTAGAGGTCCTCGCGGAAACGCTTGCCGACCACGGCCGTTCGGAGGTTCTTGTTGGTGGCCGCAACCAGACGCACGTCGACCTGCACGGGCGTGTTGCTTCCCACCCGCTCGAACCGCTTCTCCTCGAGGGCGCGAAGGACCTTGCCCTGCAGGTTCAGCGACAGGTCGCCAACCTCGTCGAGGAACAGCGTGCCGTGATGCGCGCCCTCGAACTTCCCCAGCTTGCGCGCGACCGCCCCGGTAAACGCCCCCTTCTCATACCCGAAGAGCTCCGACTCGAGGAGCGTCTCGGGAATGGCCGCGCAGTTGATGGCCACGAAGGGGCCCTGGCTTCGCGGACTCAGCGCGTGGACGGCTCTCGCCACCAGTTCCTTGCCCGTCCCGCTCTCGCCCTCGATGAGCACCGTGGTATCGGTCTCGGCTGCCCGCTTGACGGATGCGAGCACCTTGCGCAGCGACTCGTCCTCGCCGACGATGAGCGGGGCGCCCCGGCGCCGCGCCAGTTCGTCACCAATCAGCAGGCTGCCGTCCGCCAGGCGACGCTGCTGCAGCGCGCGCCCGACCTGCAGGAGCAGGTGGTCTGGGTTGACGGGTTTGGCAACGAAGTCGAAGGCCCCCTCCCGCATCGCGCGCACGGCGTCTTCGATGCCGCCGAAGGCCGTCATGACGATCACCGGCAGGTCGGGGTTGCCCGACTTGGCCGCCCGCAGGACGCCAAATCCGTCGCCGTCCGGGAGCTTGAGGTCGGTGATGACGACGTGCGGGCTGGCCGACTGCAGCGCACGCTCGGCCTCCGGCTGGTCGGCCGCTTCGCGCACACGATACCCATGCTGCTCGAGCGCCAGCCGGAGCATCTTGCGCAGCGACTCCTTGTCTTCGACGAGGAGCACCTCTGACGAATCGGCGTCGGGACTGCTCATCTGCTGGGGAGGGGGGCCTCGGGATGCGGGCGTCAGCGCAGCCAGCCCGGCGGAACGCCGGCGCGCCTCGCTTCCTCCTGGATGTCGGCGATCGCCTTCCGGGTGTCGGCGACCTCCTCGTTCACGCGGTCGAGTTCGGCCAGCGCGTCGCGCCGCTGCTTGGCAATGATCTCCCGCTGCGCAGGATCGTCACGGTTGACGAAGTCGGTGGTGAGGGCATTGATCCGGCTCTGCAGCGACTCGGCAAACAGCTCCTGCCGCCGCAGCCGTTCCCGTGCGTCGTTGACGCGCTGGCGCCAGTACGCCTCGTCCTTCTTTGGCTCCGGAACCGCCGACGGCGGCGCCGCCTCGCCCCGGGTTTCGGTGGCAGACGGAGGTTCCGGCGCAGGCGTCGTCATCTGGGTCGACGCGGTCGTCAGCCCGCCCGACTTCTTGGCGTCGGCGTTCGTGTAGACCTTCGAGCTGCCTTTGACCTGCTTGCGTCGCTCGGCTTCCTTCTTGGCGACGTCGGCAAGCGACTGCGCAGACGCGGCCGTCGCCCCCGCAAACAGCGCGGCAGCGATCAGCACGATCGTGCTCTTCTTCATGGCTCTCTCCAACGAGTCGTGCCGGACTGCCACGGTGTCCTTCACCGTGGCCGCCGATGACTCGAGGCTGCGCGGCGACCGTTCGTAGTCTAGCAAACGCTCTCGACCGACGCCATGCGCCGCGGTCATGGCTCGTCCCTCCAGCTCAGTCGCCACACGTCCTCGGGCCCCTTGGCGCCCCGCGCCACGAGCGCCGTCACGCCCCACCGCGCATGCCCGCGCCCGAAGGCTTCGGCGTGGACGGTCACGATGCCATTGGCGTCCGACGACGGATCGCCGTCGCCATCCTCGCCATCGTCGGCCACCCACGCTGCGACGAAGATCGGCAGGTCGGG
>JAFNAJ010000173.1 GCA_017860085.1 Acidobacteriota bacterium
TCGGCGGCGGCCGCGCAGCTGTTCCAGGCCATGGGAGTCGGCGCGTTCATCCAGCTGCTGGCCAACCTCCGGATCTTCCAGGCGTCGAACGACTTCGTCGTCCACGTCGGCCAGATCGGCAAGAGCATCGTCCGGCTCGGCTTCCGCCAGACCGACTTTGCCATCAAGGCCGGCGGCATCTCGACCATTTCGGCGCCCGCGGTGAGCCCCGCCTACGTCGGCGTCGGCTACATCATCGGCCCCGTCCTCGGCTCGCTGAACTTCGCGGGCGGCCTGCTGGCGTGGGGACTGTTCGTCCCGCTCCTCGCGTTCTTCCTCGGGCCGCACGTCATCAACGACTTCGCCACGGCACAGGGGCTCGACCCGACGGCTGAGGCCACGTGGGAGGCCCTGTCAGGCTCGATGTGGCGCTTCATCGTGCGCCCGATCGCGGTGGGCGGCATGCTCGTGGGCGCGTCGTACACGCTCTACCGCATGCGCAAGAACCTGGCCATCGGGATCAAGCGCGGCGTGGCCGATCTCAAGAAGTCGGCCGGGGCGGCGGAAGCGACCGAGCGGACCGAGCACGATCTCAACTTCAAGGTCGTGCTGATGGGCATCGCGGCGACCTTCGTGCTGATGATCGCCATCTACAACTACTTCACGGGGGCCATCGGCGCCGCCATCTTCGCGGCCATCGTCATGCTCGTCGCGGGCTTCTTCTTCGCAGCGGTGTCGGGGAACCTCGTCGGCATGATCGGCTCGTCGAACAACCCGATCTCCGGTCTGACGCTCGCCACGCTGATCATCGCGGCGCTCGTCATGGTGATCGTCGGGGCGACCGGAAACCAGGGGGTGGCTGCTGTGCTCGGTGTGGCGGCCGTCGTCTGCGTGTCGTCAGCTGTGGCCGGCGAGATGCTGCAGGACCTGAAGGTCGGCCACATCCTGGGCGGCACACCGTGGCGCATGCAGGTTGGCGACGTCATCGGCGTCGTCGTGTCCGGCGCGCTCTTGTTCTTCCCGTTGTACGTCCTTCACTTCTCGAACATCGCCCAGGGTGGCACCGGCTTTGGCGACCGGGCGCTCTCGGCCCCCCAGGCCGGTCTGATGGCGACGCTGGCGCAAGGCATCGTCGGCGGTGAGATGGCGTGGCCGCTGGTCATCGTGGGCATCGCCATGGGGTTCTCGCTGATCCTCATCCAGGTGAGGAGCCCGATGCTGTTTGCCGTGGGCATGTACCTGCCGCTCGAGACCACGTTCGCGATCTTCGTGGGCGGCATGCTCCGAGGGTATGTCGACCGGCGTGTGAAGGCGCGCGGCTACAACGCGGCCCAGGCGGCCCGGGTCGAGAATGTCGGCGTGCTGGTGGCCTCGGGACTCATTGCGGGCGAGGCGCTGATGGGGCTGTTCGTGGCGGCCGTCGTCTTCTTCCGCAACAGCTTCTGGAGCATCGACTTCGCCTTTGCCTCGCCGATGGCCATCGCGTTCGCGGTGATCCTGGCGGCGTACCTGGTGATGGTGCCGCTCTCGAAGGCAGGGTCGGCTGACGAACCGGCGCCGCCCACCGCGGTGATGTAGGGGTACGCATCGGGCGCGTACGAAACGGGGGGCCGCGGCGGGTCACGCCGCGGCCCCTCTTTGTTATGGTCGAGGTGTTCCAGCGCCACCCGCGCTGCGCCCGAGCGTCTACTCCGCGAGGTCGAGCACCTGCCGCGCGCTTTCCAGGTCTGCTTCCCTGACGAAGATCGCCACGCCCTGGTGCAGGTCGAGGCTGGGGATCTCGCTTCCCATGTCGTCGGCCATGATCGTCGCCTCGATCCCGCTGGCCTCGAGCGCCCCGCGCGCCAGTTCGGCTTCGTGCCGGTAGTGGAAGGTCGTCACGCACACGAGCTGGTCGGACATGTCACCTCCGTGAGACGAGGGCGTCGAGGCGCAGGTCGAAGCACTGTCGGATGTCGGGCCCGTCTGCAGGGGCGTGGATGTGCTGGAACTCGTTGGTCTTCGGCGAGTATACGTAGTCGCGCTCCCAGGTGCTGGCGTGGGTGACCACGGCACGAACCGCGTCCACGAGAGCGTGCGCTTCGTCGGTCGTCGTGGTCGGGTGCACCGACATCCGCACCCATCCCGGCTTGTCGGAGAGGTCTCCCTCGTCGATCTTCGCGGTGATCGCGTGGGAGCGCGTGGGGTCGACGTGCAGCAGGTAGTGCCCGTAAGTGCCCGCGCACGAGCATCCGCCACGGACCTGCACGCCAAACCGGTCGTTGAGAAGCTTCACCACCAGGTTGTAGTGCATGTCCTCGACGTAGAAGGAGAGGATGGCGAGGCGATCCTCAACCTGATCGGCCAGCAGGTGAACTCCCGGGATGCTCCTGAGGCCGGCAAAGAGAATCGGCAGCAGCTCGTGCTCGCGCGCGAGCATTCGGTCGACGCCCATCTCTTCCTTGAGGCGGATGGCCAGGGCGGCCTTGATGGCCTGCAGGAAGCCAGGGGTCCCGCCGTCCTCGCGCACCTCGATGTTGTCGACGAAGCTGTGTTCCTTCCAGGGGTTGGTCCAGTTGACCGTGCCGCCTCCGGGCTGGTCGGGCACCCGGTTGTGGTAGAGGCTCGAGTCGAAGACGAGGACACCTGGCGTGCCCGGTCCGCCAAGGAACTTGTGCGGGGAGAAGAAAACGGCGTCGAGCTTGGCGGCGGGGTCGTCGGCCGGGTGCATGTCGATCGTCACGTACGGGGCCGACGCCGCGAAATCGACGAAGCAGTAGCCGTCGTGTTCGTGCATGATGCGCGCCAACTGGTGGTACGGCGTCGCGATGCCCGTCACGTTCGAGCACGCGGTGAACGTGCCGATCTTGAGCGGCCGGTCACGGTAGCGCTCCAGAAGGGCAGCGAGGCTGTCGCAGTCCACGAGCCCGCGCGCGTCGGGGGCGATCACCTCAACGTCGGCAATGGTCTCGATCCACGTGGTCTGGTTGGAGTGGTGCTCCATGTGGGTGACGAACACCACGGGCCTCTCGTGGTCGGGCACGCTGCAGAACGAGGCGAGCTGCTCGGGCAGGCGCAAGCCGAGCATGCGGATCAGCTTGTTGACCACGGTGGTCATGCCCGAGCCGGCGGTGATGATCACGTCATCCGGACCGGCGTTGACGTGACGCTTGATGATCGCGTGCGCCTCCTGGTAGGCGTGCGTCATCGTGGTGCCAGTGGTGCTCGACTCCGAGTGCGTGTTGGCCACGAAGGGGCCGAACACCTCGAGCATCTGGCGCTCAATCGGCGCGTAGAGCCGACCGCTGGCCGTCCAGTCGGCGTACACGATCCGCCGATTGCCGTACGGCGATCGGAACGTCTGGTCGACGCCGACGATGTCGCGCCGGATGCCGTTGAAGAATCGTTCGAGTTCGCTCATCTCATCTGGCCAACGCCTACCGCCCACCGGCCGGCAACTGCCGCCGACCGCCGAGCGACGAACGCCGACCTACCCCACACTCTTGAGCGTGGCGAGCAGGAACTCCCAGAACTTCGGCACCGTGTTCACGAAGATCTTCTCGTCGGGCGAGTGCACGCCCTCGAGGGTCGGCCCGAACGACAGCATGTCGATCCCTGGGTACTTCTCGCCAATGATGCCGCACTCGAGGCCGGCGTGAATGGCCTTCACCTCCGGCTCCTTGCCGTACAGCCGCTTGTAGGTGGCCTTCGCGGTCTTGAGAATCTGGGAACCCATGTCGGGCTTCCAGCCGGGATAGCCATCGCCCTGCATGACCGTGGCGCCGCCCAACTCCATGATGGTCTTCACCGTGTGGGCGATCTCCTGGATCTCGGAGGCCACAGAGCTGCGCTGGCTCGTGCCGAGCGTCACCTTCTTGCCCTTGGTCGTGATGACGGCGACGTTGGTGGACGTCTCGACGAGGCCCGGGATGTCGGCGCTCATCTTGGCGACGCCGTGGGGGAGTGCGGCGATCACCTGGCTGACTTGCCGCTGCACGCGCCGCTTCATGACCGACACCTTGCGGCCCTTCACGTCGACGCACGTGACCGACACGTCTGGCTCGACCGAGCCGAGTTCGCTGCGAACCGTGGCGTGCCACTCGGCAACGATGCTCTTGGCCGCGTCCACCTTCGCCACGGGCACGCAGACGAGCGCCTGGGCTTCTCTGGGGATGGCGTTGCGCTTGTTGCCGCCGTCGATGCGGGCAAGGCGCGCCCCAAGGTCGTCGAGCCCCAAGAGCACCCGGTTCAGGATCTTGATCGCGTTGCCACGGCCCTGGTGGATCTCCATGCCGGAGTGTCCGCCCTTGAGGCCCGACACCTTCACCTCGAGTGCTGCGCTCTTGGCGGGAGCGGGTTCGGAGGCCACGTCCCAGGTGCCGGTGGTGTCTTTGCCGCCGGCGCACCCCACGTAGAGTGCGCCCTCCTCTTCGGAATCGAGGTTGAGCAGCGTGCGGCTCTCGACGAACCCTGGCTCCAGGCGATGGGCCCCGGTGAGTCCCGTCTCTTCGTCGATCGTGAACAGCAACTCGAGCGGTCCGTGGTCGAGCGACCGATCCTCCATGATGGCGAGGTTGGTGGCGACGGCGATGCCGTTGTCGGCACCGAGGGTCGTGCCGTTGGCCATCAGGGTGTTGCCCTTGCGCACCAGCTCGATCGGGTCCTTCGCGAAGTCGTGCTTCACGTCGGCGTTCTTCTCGCACACCATGTCCAGGTGGCCCTGCAGGCACACGCTCGGCGTGCGCTCACGGCCCCTGGACGCGGGCTTCTTCACGAGAACGTTGCCGGCGGCGTCCTGCCGGGCCTCGAGACCCAGCTTCCTGGCCGTGTCGACGACGTAAGCCGCCGCGGCTTCCTCGTGCTTCGAGCAGCGGGGAATGCGCGAGAACGCGGCGAAGTACTTCCAGACGAGCGCGGGTTCGAGCCCTTGAATCGCAGCCGACATGGGACAGCTCCTTCGGGACCCGGGGGCGAGATCAGCTTGCCTCGGGCCACCTGACATGGTACTCCAAGCGGGGCGGCCATCCTTGACCCCGCCTATCCGGGGCCATAGAATCCGGCCTCGTCGTGGCCACCTCCGACAAGCCCGCCGCCGGCGCCGAGCCGGTCTCCGAGCTGACCACCCAGCGGCTCTCGCTCTACCTGCGATGCTTGGACCAGCTGGCGGCGACCGGCGTTCCGCGAGTCTCGTCAAAGGAACTCGCCGCAAGTTGCCGCCTGAACCCGGCGCAGATCCGGCGCGACCTCTCGTCGTTCGGAGCGTTCGGCGTGCGCGGCGTCGGCTACTCGGTGGAGGACCTGCGACGGCGACTTCGCGAGATCATGGGGCTCCACCGCCAGCACCGGGTCGCCATCATCGGCATGGGCAACCTCGGTCGGGCCCTGGCCGACTACGGAGGCTTCCGCCGCGGACCCTTCCAGATCGTGGCGCTGTTCGACAACGATCCCTCGAAGGTCGGCTTGCGCTTCCGTATGGGGGCCGACGTACAGGACGTGCGCACCCTTCCGGAGGTGGCCCGCCGCGAGGGCATCGACATCGCCATCGTCGCCGTGCCGGCCGACGCTGGCTGCGACGTGGCCGAGGCGCTGGCGCAGTCGGGGATTCGCGCCGTGCTGAATTTCACACCGGCCCTGCTCGAGCTGCCGCCGGGTCTCAAGGTCACCAACGTCGACGTGTCGGTGCTCCTCGAGAGCCTGGCCTTCTTTCTCGCGAACGACGCGCATGACTGAACGGGCACGCAAGGGAGCCGCTCGAGCCGCGACCTCGATCGCGCGGGCTCAGAAGGTACCGACGCTCACGCACGTTGGGGCCGATGGGCGTGCTCGGATGGTCGACGTGGGCACCAAGCCTGCCACAGCGCGCGAAGCGGTCGCCCGGGGCGCGATCGCGATGTCGGCCGAAGCGCGGCGCCTCGTGCGTCGCGGCCAGTTGCGGAAGGGCGACCCGCTCGAGGCCGCGCGACTGGCCGGGATCATGGCGGCCAAGCGGACGGCCGAGTGGATCCCCTTGTGCCACCCGCTGTCGCTCTCGTTTGTCGATGTCCGAATCCGACCGACGAGCCGCGGGTTTGC
>JAFNAJ010000520.1 GCA_017860085.1 Acidobacteriota bacterium
CTCTCCGCCGACGCGCCGGTCGTGCGGATCGTGAACCGGATCCTGGTCGACGCGATCAGCCGCGGGGCGTCGGACATCCACATCGAGCCCTACGAGAAGGACTTCCGCATCCGGCTGCGCATCGACGGCGTGCTCAACGAGTACCTCAGGCCGCCAAACAAGATGCGCGACGCGATCATCAGCCGGATCAAGATCCTGGCCAAGCTGGACATCGCGGAGCGCCGCCTGCCGCAGGACGGCCGCATCAAGATCAAGATGAAGATCGACGGCCGCTCGCGCGAGATGGACTACCGCGTGTCGACGGTCCCGACGCTGCACGGCGAGAAGGTCGTGCTGCGACTCCTGGACAAGGAGAACCTGGCGCTCGACCTGACCAAGCTGGGGTTCGAGCCCGACTCGTACGCGCGGTTCGAGAAGGCGATTCTCAAGCCGTGGGGGATGGTGCTCGTCACCGGCCCCACCGGGTCGGGCAAGACGAACACCCTCTACTCGTCGATCGCACGGGTCAACACGACGGACACCAACATCATGACGGCGGAGGACCCGGTCGAATTCAACCTGCACGGGATCAACCAGGTCCAGACCAAGGAGGCGATCGGGCTGACCTTCGCCGAGGCGCTGCGCGCCTTCCTGCGGCAGGACCCCAACATCATCCTGATCGGCGAGATCCGCGACTTCGAGACGGCCGAGATCGCGGTCAAGGCGGCCCTCACGGGCCACCTCGTGCTCTCGACCCTGCACACCAACGACGCCCCGTCGACGATCAACCGCCTCGTGAACATGGGCATCGAGCCCTTCCTCGTCGCGACCTCGGTCAACCTCATCGCCGCCCAGCGGCTGGTCCGCCGCGCCTGCCGCGACTGCAAGGCGCCGGTCGACGTTCCGCCCCAGGCGCTGATCGACATCGGCTTCACGCCGGAGGAAGCGGACACCGTGACGGTGATGAAGGGCCGCGGCTGCGGCACCTGCAACAACACCGGCTACAAGGGACGCGTCGGCCTCTTCGAGGTCCTCGAGGTGTCGGAAGACATCCGCGAGATGATCCTCACCGGCTGCTCGGCGCTCGAGCTCAAGCGGCGCGCGATCGAGGAGGGGATGATCACCCTCCGCCGCTCGGGCTTGCAGAAGATCAAGGACGGCGTCACCACGATCGACGAGGTGGTGCGCGAGACGGTGTTCTAGGCGAACGCCGACGGAGACAGCCCGTGTCCGTAACGCTGCAGCAGCTCCTGAAGACGATGGTCGAGCAGGGGGCGTCCGACCTTCACGTCACGACCAGCTCCCCGCCGCAGATCCGGATCGACGGCGAGCTGGTTCCGCTTCAGCTCCCGCCGCTCTCGGCCGCCGAGACGAAGGCGCTGGTCTACTCGGTGCTCACCGACCAGCAGAAGCACCGCTTCGAGGAGAACCTCGAGCTGGACTTCTCGTTCGGCATCAAGGGCCTGGCCCGCTTCCGGGCCAACGTCTTCAACCAGCGCGGCGCCGTGGCGGCGGCCTTCCGGACGATCCCCTGGGAGGTCCGCAGCTTCCAGGAGCTGGGGCTGCCCGAGGTCGTCTCGGCGCTCTCCGACCGGCCGCGCGGCCTGGTGGCCTGGTCCTGGTGACCGGGCCGACCGGCTCCGGCAAGAGCACCACGCTGGCGGCGATGCTCGACAAGATCAACCGCGAGCGCCACTCCCACATCGTGACGATCGAGGACCCGATCGAGTACCTGCACACCCACAAGCGCTGCCTGGTCAACCAGCGCGAGCTCGGCTCGGACACCAAGACCTTCCCGGCGGCGCTCCGCTCGGTGCTGCGCCAGGACCCCGACGTCGTGCTGATCGGCGAAATGCGCGACCTCGAGACGATCGAGTGCGCGCTGCGGGTCGCGGAAACCGGCCACCTGACCTTCGCCACCCTCCACACCAACTCGGCGGCCCAGACGATCAACCGCATCGTCGACGTCTTCCCGCCCAACCAGCAGTCGCAGGTCCGGGCCCAGCTGTCGCTGACGCTGGAGGGGATCCTCTGCCAGTCGCTGCTGCCGCGGGCCAACGGCCACGGCCGCGTCATGGCGATGGAGATCCTGGTCCCGAACTCGGCGATCCGGAACCTGATCCGCGAGGACAAGATCCACCAGATCTACTCGATGATGCAGACCGGCCAGGCCAAGCACGGGATGCAGACCTTCAACCAGTCCCTGGCCACGCAGTACTTCCGGCGCCAGATCACGCTGCAGACGGCGCTCTCGGTGTCGCACAACTCGGAAGAGCTGCAGGAGATGATCAACCGCGGTGTCGGCACGCTCGGCGGCGGCGCCACGGCGAGCGCGGACGAGCGACGCGCCCGGTAGGTTGCCCGTGGGGCCGGCCTCCGGGCCGGCGTGCAGGGGCCGGCCTCCGGGCCGGCCCGGAGGGTTGGACCGATGACGACGTACGCGTGGAAGGCCAAGAGCCGCTCCGGCGAGCCGAAGGAAGGGGTGCTCGAGGCCGCAAGCCCGGACGCGGCCCTCCTCGCGCTGCGCAAGCAGGGCTACCAGGCGCCGACCGTGGCCAGGAAGGGCGCGGGTTTCGCGATCCCGAAGCTGCGCGGCGGCGTCAGCCGCAAGGAGATCGCGATCTTCACCCGGCAGTTCTCGGTGATGATCGACGCCGGACTCCCGCTGGTGCAGTGCCTCGAGATCCTGGCCACGCAGCAGTCCAACAAGGTCTTCCAGTCGGTGTTGACCGAGATCCGCTCGGACGTCGAGTCGGGGCAGACCCTCGCCGAGGCGATGCGCAAGCACCCCAAGGTGTTCGACGACCTGTACTGCAACATGGTCGCCGCGGGCGAGGCCGGCGGTATCCTCGACACGATCCTGCAGCGGCTGTCGGTCTACATCGAGAAGATCGTCAAGCTGAAGGCCGCGATCCGCGGCGCGCTGGTCTACCCGGTGTCGGTGATCGCGATCGCGATCATCGTCGTGTGGGTCATCCTGACCTGGGTCATCCCGGTCTTTGCCGACCTGTTCACCGGCCTCGGCGCGACGCTGCCGACGCCGACCCGGATCACGATCGCGCTGTCGAACTTCCTGCGCCGCTGGTGGTGGCTGATGGGGGCCGGCCTCGTCGGTATCGCGATGGGGATCAAGACCTACTACAAGACCGACCAGGGACGGCACGTGATCGACAAGGCGCTGCTCAAGGCGCCGGTCATCGGGATCCTGATCCGGAAGATCGCCGTGGCCCGCTTCTGCCGCACGCTGGCCACGCTGACCACCTCCGGCGTGCCGATCCTCGACGGCCTGGACATCACGGCCCGGACCGCGGGCAACGCGATCGTCGAGGACGCGATCATGGCCGTGCGCCGCAGCGTCGAGCAGGGCAAGACGATCAGCGAACCGCTCCAGCAGACGGGGGTCTTCCCCTCGATGGTGGTGCAGATGATCGGCGTCGGCGAGCACACGGGCGCGCTGGACACGATGCTGTCGAAGATCGCGGACTTCTACGAAGACGAGGTGGACGAGGCGACGGCC
>JAFNAJ010000006.1 GCA_017860085.1 Acidobacteriota bacterium
GTGCGCACCCACGAGAGCGCGGCACGCGCCGACTCCTTCATGACGTCGCCGAGGTGACCGGTGAGGGTCAAGGTGCCGGTTCCGGCCATGCGCGTGGCTTCGACGAACAGCACGTCGCCCCCGGCCGGTGTCCACGCCAGGCCGATCGCCACGCCCGGCTTTCGCGTGCGCTCCTCGACCTCCTCGTCGAGAAACCGCGGTGCGCCGAGCATCTCGGCCACGACATCCGGCGTGATGGTCACCCCCTCGTCGCGGCCCTCGGCTCGCCGCCGCGCCACTTTGCGGCAGAGCGCGCCGATCTCCCGTTCGAGGTTGCGCACGCCGGCCTCGCGCGTGTAGCCGCGTATCACCGTGCGCAAGGCGTCGTCGGAAAAGGTCACCTGCTCGCTGGTGAGCCCGTGGTTCTTCACCTGCTTGTCGACCAGGTGCTCGAGCGAGATCTTGAGCTTCTCGTCCTCGGTATAGCCCGGCAGCTCCAACACCTCCATGCGGTCGCGCAGCGCCGGCGGCACCGGGTCGAGCACGTTGGCGGTGGTGATGAAGAGCACCTCCGACAGGTCGAACGGAACGTCGAGGTAGTGGTCGCGGAAGCTGTTGTTCTGCTCCGGATCGAGCACCTCGAGGAGGGCCGACGCGGGATCTCCGCGGAAATCCGACCCGAGCTTGTCGATCTCGTCCAGGATGAAGACCGGGTTCTTTGATTCGGCCCGGCGCAGGCCCTGGATGACCTGGCCCGGCAGCGCACCGATGTACGTGCGGCGGTGGCCTCGGATCTCGGCCTCGTCGCGCATCCCGCCCAGCGACACCCGCACGAACTTGCGGCCGAGCGAGGTGGCAATCGATCGCGCCAGCGAGGTCTTGCCGACACCCGGGGGTCCGACGAAACAGAGGATGGGCCCCTTCACCTCGGGGTTCAGCTTGCGGACGGCGAGGTACTCGAGGATGCGATCCTTGGCCTTCTCGAGGTCGGAATGGTCGGCGTCCAGGATCTGTTTGGTACGGATGAGGTCGATCACCTCGTCCGTGCGCTTGGCCCACGGCACCGCGACCAGCCAGTCGAGGTACGTGCGCGATACCGTGTACTCGGCCGCCGCAACCGGCATCTTCGCGAGCCGGTCGAGCTCGCGCAACGCCTCCTTGAGCACGCCTTCCGGCATGCCAGCCGCTTCGATCTTCTGGCGAAGTTCCTCGATCTCCTTGGCCTGTTCGTCGCCCTCGCCAAGCTCGCGCTGGATGGCCTTCATCTGCTCGCGCAGGAAGTACTCGCGCTGGTTGCGCCCGACCTCCGACTGAACCTGCGACTGGATCTTCGAGCCAAGCTCGAGGACCTCGAGCTCCTTGATGAGCACGCGATTCAACGTGTCGAGCCGCTGACGCACGTCGAGCGTTTCGAGCACTTCCTGCTTGACCGTCGTGCCAATCGTCGACAGGCTCGACGCGATGAAGTCGGCCAGCTTGCCGGGCTCCGTCACGTTGGCTGCCAGCGACTGCAGGTCGTCCGAGAGCAGGGGCGAGAGCTGGACCACCTGCTGGAAGTTGGTCTTGATGTTCCGGACGAGGGCGTCCACTTCGAGCGCGTCTGCCTCGCGCTCGATGTCGTCGACCGCCGTGATCTCGGCCTTGATGTACGGGTGAAGGGCCGAGACCCGCTCGAGCCTGAGGCGCGACAGCCCCTGGACGATGAGGCGAAGGCTGCCGTCGGGCAACCTGAAGATCTTGTGGATGCGGGTGGCCGTGCCGATCGCGTGCAGGTCGTCCTGCTTCGGTTCCTCGACGGCCGCGTCCCTCTGGGTGAAGACCGCGATCAGGCGGTCGCCCTCCGTGGCGTCGTCAATCAGGCGGACCGACGCCTCCCGGGCCACCGCCAGGGGCATGAAGGAGTTGGGAAACAGGACCGTGTCCCTCAGTGGAAGGACCGGCAGCTCGGAGGGAATGTCGGGCGGCCGTTCATCCTCCGAGGGAGCCTCGCGCTCGAGGCGCTCTCGTCGATCGCTCATCTGGCGATCCTCCGCGGACAACGGCCGGCGGTGGGTGCCACGGGCCCCGCCGCCGGCGGAGCCCGTGTCGTGAAAGGGCTGACGCCGAGTCAGCTCGACATGTCGATGAAGAGCGAACTGGCGCCGCGCCGCTGCGAGAGGAACCGTTCCCGCTGCATGGCGGTCTCGCGTGCCTCCTCACAGTCCTTGCAGCGGACGGCGAAGGGCAGTGCGCGCAGCCGCTGGCGGGAGATCTCCTCTCCGCACTCGAAGCAGTTGCCGTACTCCCCGTCTTCGAGCCGGGCGAGCGCTTCGTCGATCTTCTGGAGCGTCTCCGCCTTCATCTGAATCAGGGCAAACTCGATGTCGCCCTGGATGTCGGCATCCGACGTCTCCCCGACTTCGGGATGCATCATACTGCCCGAGCCCTCCGAGCGCACGTCCTTGATCTTCTCGTGTACCTCGTTCAGGATCTCCCGCCGCCGGTCCTCCAACATACGCTTCAGCTCGAGGTAGCGGTCGGATTCGGTCCGGGCTGTATCGACTGCGGCCTTGCCGCGTGCTTTGGTCCTTGCCATAGGCGGACGCTCCTTGTCGTCCCGCGCACGCCCCTTAGATGCAAATCTCCGACCAGGTGTGTCGCTCATGGGCTCCCGGGCGCTTCGAGCCCACAAAGCCCCGCCAATCGCGGCCAGACGCCTGGTCTGGGCACCTTCCGCCGAGCAGGCCCCGGTCGAACGGGGCGCCGGCGCCGTCCCGTCGGTCACTCTTACCTGCTAATTCTTTCAGTGACTTACGCGGAACGACGGGCGCCTGCGGCTCGGCGGCGGTGGCGCGCGTATGTCTTAAGACGCGCGACGGCTCCGTTCGGTTCTGGTGCCCCGCAAGTGACAGCTCCGTCTTCGTCCGAGGACACTCGGCAACCCGGCCGCGGCAGGCTGTCTGATGCCTGGCCAGGCACCCACCCCGCCCGCGTCACGGACCGCGACACCGGTCGCCGGTGGCGTGGATCCGTCACCCCGACAGAAAACCGGACCGGCATCTCCGCACGGACACCAGGGCGAGCGCCACACGAGCCGTTGACGCCCCACGACCCCTGATGGCAAGCTCACCGCCATGACTTGTCCCCTGTGCGGCGTGAGGCGCGCGCGTCGGGCGTGTCCGGCGGTCGGACGCGACATCTGCCCCGTGTGCTGCGGCACCAAGCGTCTGGTGGAGATCCCCTGCCCAGACTCGTGTGGCTACCTGCGAGCCGCCCAGGCCCACCCGCCGGCGGTCCAGGCGCGGCAGCGGGAGCGCGATGCGCAGTTCATCATGCCCATGGTCCACCAGTTGACGGAACAGGCCTACGGCCTGCTCCTTCTGCTCCAGCAGGTCATTCGCCGCCACCGGGACCGCGCGATTCCGTCCATCAACGACGAGGACGTCGCCCAGGCCACGGCGGCACTGGCAGCCACGCTCGAGACGTCCGCGCGCGGCATCATCTACGACCATCAGCCGGCGTCGCTGCCCGCACAGCGCCTCCTGGACGACCTGAGAGGGGCCATCGGCGAGGTGGCCAAGGCATCTGGCCAGGCCTCGCGCGTGGAGCGTGACGCAGCCACAGCGCTCCGACGGATTGAGAAGGCCGCGCGCGGGGCGCGTGCGGCCCTCGTTCCTTCCGACACCGCCTATCTGGACTTGTTGGGTCGTTTACCCAAACCCACTGAGGACAGAAGGAACCCCGAGACGTCGGCGGACTCCGGCGGAACGACGGGGCCGCGAACGGGCGGGTCGCGGCTGGTAATCCCGTAAGCGCAGGCTGTGCTATACTTTCGGGTTCACGCGGTCTGACCGCACTTCTCGGAGACAAGGCTGTCGTCATGGCGAACCGGTGCGAAATCTGCGGCAAGGGGCCAACCTTCGGGCGCAATGTCAGCCACGCCCACAACGTCACCCCTCGTCGCTTCAACCCCAATCTTCAGACCGTCCGCGCCTCGGTTGGCGGCGGCAACCGCCGGGTCCGCGTCTGCACGCGCTGCCTGCGGTCTGGCAAGGTCGTCAAGGCAGCCTGACCTGAGTCGACGGCCATGCGCCAGGCCATCTCGACGCCGGCAGCCCCGCCCGCCATCGGCCCGTATTCGCAGGCGGTCCGCGCCGGGAGCTTCGTCTTCGTGTCGGGCCAGATCCCGCTCGACCCGGGCACGGGTCAGATGACCGGGGGCGACATTCGGGCGCAGACCCATCAGGTGATGCGCAACCTTGGCGAGGTGCTGAAGGCCGCCGGGGCGTCGCTCGACCACGTCGTCCGCACCACGATCTACCTCGCCGACATGGCAGATTTCGCCGCTGTCAACGACGTGTACGGCGGCTACTTCTCAACGCCCGCGCCGGCCCGGGCGACCGTCCAGGTGGCCCGGCTTCCCCGCGACGCCCGCGTCGAGATCGACGCCGTGGCGCACATCGGATAGACGCACCGAACCACAGCTCCAGAGTGCCCGTGGCGGGCGGGCCGGTTGGCCATCCCCGCACGGTCAGCGAGTGGCCTGCCGCTCGACGTCGATCACGCCGTCGACGGCGCGAAGCGACTTGATGACCTTCTCGAGGTGCTTCAGGTCGTTGATCTCGACCGTCATGTTGATCCGGCCCTCTTGTTCATCGGTCGTCGCCTCGAGGGTCTTGATGTTGGTGTTGACGCCGGCCACCTTCGAGCTCAGGTCGGCGAGGATGCCCTTCCGGTCGTGGACGAGGATCGACAACCGGACGGTGTAGGCCATCTTCTCTTCGCCCTTGTCCCACTCCACGTCGATGCGGCGCTCGGGGTCGTAGAGGAGGTTGAGCACGTTGGGGCAACTGGCGGAGTGCACCGAGACGCCCTTGCCGCGCGTGATGTAGCCCACGATCTTCTCGCCCCGGATGGGGTTGCAGCAGCGCGCGCGGAACACCAGGAGGTCGTCGGCGCCGCGGACCTTGATCTTCTCCTCGGTCGTACCGAGGACGCGGCGGACGACCGACGTGATGGCCCCTTCGGGCGGTCGTTCGTGGAGCTGCGCCTGCGGCACGAGCTTGTCCAGCACCTGCCGCGCCGAGACCTTGCCGTAGCCGATCGCCGCAAACAGGTCGTCGGCCTTGGGATACCCCTGTTCGTTGGCGACGGTGTGCAGCCGCGCGGCCTCGAGCAGGTCCTTGAGGTTGACGTCGAAGCGCCGCGCCTCTCGCTCGAACAGCTTCCGTCCGAGATCGACGCTCCGGGTCTTCTCCTCGGCGTTGAGGAAGTGCTTGATCTTGTTTCGTGCGCGCGACGTCGAGACGAAGTTGAGCCAGTCGCGGCTCGGCTTGTGTCCCGCCTGCGTCACGATCTCCACGATGTCGCCGTTCTTGAGCCGCTGGCGGAGGGGCACCATCCGCCCGTTGACGCGGGCCCCCACGCACTGGTGCCCGACGTCGGTGTGGATGGCGTAGGCGAAGTCGATGGCCGTCGCTCCCCGCGGCAGCGACTTCACCTCGCCCCGGGGGGTGAAGGTGTACACCTCCTCCGGATAGAGATCCACCTTGAGGTTCTGCAGGAACTCCTGAGGGTCGCGGATCTCCTGCTGCCACTCGAGCAGCTGTCGCAGCCAGCGGAAGTACTGCTCATCGGTCTGCGCGGCGGTGCGGCCCTCCTTGTACTTCCAGTGCGCGGCGATGCCGTCCTCGGCAATGCGGTGCATGTCCTCGGTGCGGATCTGGACCTCGAAGGGGAACCCCCGGTCGCTGACGACCGACGTGTGCAGCGACTGGTAGCCGTTCGGCCGCGGCATCGCGATGAAGTCCTTGATGCGGCCGGGCACGGGAGACCACGTCTGGTGGATGATGCCGAGGGCGGCGTAGCAGTCCTTCACGCTGGGCGTCACGATGCGCAGCGCGACGAAGTCGTACACCTGCTCGAGCTCGATCTTCTGGCGCTTGAGCTTCATGTGGATGCTGTAGAGCCGCTTGATGCGCCCGTCGATGGCGACGAGCGGCACCTGGTTCTCGGCAAGCTTCAGCGTGATCGTCCGTTTGAGCTCCTCGACCATGCCCTGCGTCTTCTTGCGTCGATCCTCCACGCGGGCCTTGAGCGCGTCGTAGGCCTTCGCCTCGAGCGTTCGAAAGCAGAGCTCCTCGAGCTCGTTCTTCACCTTCCCCATGCCGAGGCGGTTGGCGATGGGGGCGTAGATATCGAGCGTCTCCTGCGCCGTCCGCATGCGCTTCTCCTCGGGCATGTGGTGGAGCGTGCGCATGTTGTGGAGGCGGTCGGCGAGCTTCACCATGATGACGCGGATGTCGTCGACCATGGCGAGCAGCATCTTCCGGAAGTTCTCCGCCTGACGCTCCTCGCTCGACGAGAAAGGGATCGCGCTCAGCTTGGTCACGCCTTCGACGACGTGCGCGACGTCGGGGCCGAAGAGCTCCTCGATGCGCTCGATGCTGGTGAGCGTGTCTTCCACCACGTCGTGCAGCAGGCCGGCGGTGATCGCGACCGTGTCGAGCCGCATGTCGGCGAGGATGTCGGCGACCTCGAGCGGGTGGACGAGGTAGGGCTCGCCCGAGTGACGCACCTGACCCCGGTGCTCCATCGCCGAGAAGACGTAAGCCCGCCGAAGCAGCTCGGCGTCGGCCTCCGGGTAGTAGGCCTGCACCTTCTCGACGAGGTCCTCGAACCGAATCATGGCGATGGTGTCTAAGGGGTTAGGTGGGGGGGCGGAATCAAAGCGGAATCAGAGAGGGTCCAGGGCTCCAGCGTCACGGTGCGGCGGGCGGCGCCGCGGTCATCCCGATGATACGGACCGTTTTCCGTGAGGGTCAAGGAGACCCTCCGCCGGGGACGACACCCCAGCCAGTGAACGGACGGCAACTTGACGGCCCTTTTTTGGCTTCAATATACTGGCCCGGCTCTGGAAGGCCCGCACGGACGGACCTGACCGTCATTCTTTTCCAGCACGAATCTCTCGGTGCCGCACCGCGCCGAGCGCAGGGGGGACTATGAGGAGGCAATTCGCAGGGCGGCTGGTCCTGGTGATCGCCGTGGGCTGCTCGGTGGCAGCCTGTGGGTGGGTCGGAGGGCTCAAGGCGAGGAAGTCCTTCAAGGAGGCCAACGCCCTGTATCAGCGGCAGGAATACAAGCAGGCGGCGGCGCACTACGAGGAGGCCATCGCGGCCGACCCCAACCTGACGACGGCCTACTTCTATCTGGGCAACAGCTACGATCAGCTGTACAAGCCGACCCGGGCTGGCGAGCCGGAGAACGACGCGCTCCTGGCCAAGGCCATCGCGAACTACCAGTTGGCGGCCGACCGAGAGGCCGATCCGAAGATGAAGAAGCTGGCGCTCGAGTACCTGGTCGCCGCCTACGGTCCCGACAAGATGAACGACCCGGAGAAGGCTGAGCCGCTCATTCAGCGCATGATCGAGATCGATCCCACCGACCCGACGAACTACTTCGCGCTGGCCAAGATGTACGAGGACTCGGGCCGGTACGACGAGGCCGAGCAGATCCTGATCAAGGCCCGCGACAGCAAGCCGAACGACTCGGCCGTCTGGATGCAGCTGGCGGGCTTCTACAACAGGCAGGGCGACTTCCCGAAGACGATTGACGCGCTGACCCAGCGCGCCAATCGCGAGCCCACCAACCCCGAGGCGTTCTACACCATCGCCACGTTCTACTGGGACAAGGCGTACCGCGACTTTCGCATCAAGGATGCCGAGAAGGTCGAGTACGCGGCGGCTGGCCTCAAGGCGGTCGACCAGGCGATCAAGCTGAATCCGGAGTACATCGACGCCATCGTGTATCGCGGGCTGCTGCTGCGTGTCCAGGCCGGTCTCGAGAAGGACGCCGACCGGCAGCGGGCCCAGCTCAAGGAAGCGGAGGCGATGCAGAACAAGGCGCTCGACCTCCGGAAGAAGAAGGCGACCGGCGTCACCGGGTAGCCGCCGCAGGCCGTTCGCGGATCCGGGCCGCTCTCGCACTGCGGGGCGGCCCGTTCTGCGTACGGAAACGGCTCCGACCCTCTCGGTGGTATGCTCCTCAGGTCCAGTCTGTCCGAACGTTTCTCTGCCGGGCAGTCCCTTGGGACGGGTCCTACTGACCGGAGGATTCCATGGAACGCGTGCGCAACCGCATCCCTAGGCTCGGCGTGCTGGCCGCACTGCTCTTCGCCGTCTCGTCGGCGGACGCCCAGACCACCGGGGCGCTGAACGGCTTCGTCACGGACGAGCAGGGCGGCGTCCTGCCCGGCGCCGACGTGATCGCCGTTCACGGGCCGACGGGGGTCAGCTACAGGGCCGTCACCGGCGCCGATGGCACGTTCGTCATCCTCAACGTCCGCGTGGGCCCCTACGCCGTCACCGCCAGCCTGCCGGGCTTCCGCTCGCAGGTGCGCGAGGAAGTCGTCGTGGTCCTCGGCGAGAACACGAAGGTCGACTTCAGGCTCCAGCTCGAGACGGTACAGGAGACCGTCACGGTCACCGCCGAGTCGAGCGCCATCTACTCGGGCTCGAAGGCCGGGGCCGGCACAAGCCTGCAGAGCCAGGTCATCGAGACGCTCCCGACGCTCAACCGCAGCATCGCCGACTACGCCCGGCTCTCGCCCTTCGTCAACGCGAACCCGAACGACGAGGGCCCGGCCAACATCTCCATCGCGGGCCGGCCGAACCGCTACAACAACATCCAGATCGACGGCGCGGTCAACAACGACCTGTTTGGGCTCTCGGACTCGGGCACCCCGGGCGGCCAGACCGAGTCGCAGCCGATCAGCCTCGACGCGATCCAGGAACTGCAGGTGGTGGTGTCGCCCTACGACGTGCGGCAAGGCGGGTTCGCCGGCGGGGGCGTCAACGCCATCACCCGGACGGGTACGAACCGGCTGCGGGGGTCAGGCTACTACTACTGGCGCGACCAGGGGCTCGTGGGCGACGGCCCCTTCGACACCCCGGTGGGCGAGTTCAGCGACAAGGAAGGGGGCGCCAGCCTCGGCGGCCCGATCGTGAAGAACACGGCGTTCTACTTCGCCAACTTCGAGGTGGGCCGTCGCAACACCCCGTCGGGCTACTCGGTGGACGGTCAGTCGGGTGTGCCGTTCGGCTTCCAGGCTGAGGCGCAACGGATGATCGACATCCTCCAAGACCAGTACGGCTACGACCCAGGCGGCCTGGAGCAGTTCACGCGCGCCACCCCGAACAACAAGTTCTTCGTGCGGGGCGATTTCAACCTCGGGAGCCGGAATCAGCTGGTGGTCCGCCACAACTTCATCGACGCCGACAACGACCGCGGCTTCCCCAGCTCGTTCACGTACCTGATGCCGGATTTCTACTACCAGTTCCGGTCTCAGACCAACTCAACGGTGGGACAGCTGAACAGCACGTTCGGCAGCGCGTTCAACGAGTTCCGCATGACGTATCAAACCGTCCGGGACAACCGCGACGGCAAGACCGAGTTCCCCGCGCTCGACGTCCGCGTCGCAGGCGCGCAGTTCCGGGCGGGCCGTGAGAACTTCTCGACGGCCAATGCCCTCGACCAGGACGTCATCGAGATCAACGACGACCTCACGTTCGTGCGGGGCACGCACACGTTCACCCTCGGCACCCACAACGAGTTCTTCAAGTTCCGCAATCTCTTCATCCGCGACAACTTCGGGACCTACCGATTCGACAGTCTCGACCTGCTCGAGCAGGGCCTGGCCCAGTCGTACGACTACAGCTACTCCCTCACGGGCGACCCGCAGCAGGCAGCGGAGTTCTCGGTGTACCAGTTCGGGTTCTACACCGGCGACCAGTGGCGGGCGACCCCCCGGCTGACCGTGACGTATGGCCTCCGCTTCGACTACCCCGTGTTCCCCGACAAACCCACTCGCAACCCTGCCTCCGAGGAAGCCTTTGGCTATCGCACCGACGAGGTGCCGAGCAGCCCGATGTGGTCGCCCCGCGCGGGATTCAACCTCGACCTGACCGGCGCCATGCGGCAGCAGGTGCGCGGCGGCATCGGCATCTTCGCGGGCCGCACGCCCTACGTCTGGCTCTCCAACCAGTACGGCAACACGGGCATCGAGTTCCAGCGGCTCTCGGTCTCGTACCGCGCGGCCAACAGGATCCCGTTCGTGTCCGACCCGTTCAACCAGCCCACCACCGTGCCGGGCGTGACGGTCGCGACCAACGAGATCGACCTGGTCGACCCCGACTACGAGTTCCCCAGCATCCTGCGCGGCAACCTGGGCTACGACCGCGAGGTGTTCTGGCACATGAACGCGTCGGTCGAGTTCCTCTGGGGCATCACCCTCAACGACATCAGCTACGAGAACCTCAACCTCACCCTGGTCGGCACCGCGCCCGATGGACGTCCCGTCTACAACCGCCCCGGCCCGTTCAGCGACGTGATCTTCCTGACCAACACGACCCAGGGCGATCAGTGGAGCGTCGCGTTCAGGCTCGACAGGCCCTTCCGGAACGGCCTCTACGCGAGCGGCGCTTACACGTACGGCGACGCGAACAGCGTCAACGACGGGACGTCGAGCCAGGCGGCGTCGAACTGGGGCAACACGCGCGTGCCTGGCGATCCCAACGACCCGCCGCGCACCCGGTCGCACTTCTCGCCAGGCCATCGCATCACGCTGTCGGGGTCGTACGCGATCCCATTCGGCCGTGGCTTCAGCGGCACGGCGTCGGTCTTCTACAGCGGGCAGGCGGGCCGCACCTACAGCGTCTCGTTCAACGGCGACCCGAACGGCGACCGGCGGACCTCGAACGACCTCATGTACGTGCCCGTCAGCGCCGAGGAGGTCATCCTCCAGGCCGGCACGTGGGCGGACCTGGACGCCTACATCGTCAACGACGAGTGCCTGGTCGACTACCGCGGCCAGATCGCGCCGCGCAACTGCGCCCGGGGCCCGTGGACCAACACGCTGGACTTCCGGTTCGCCCTCGGCGTGCCGATCGGCGGCACGAAGCTCGACGTCACGTTCGACCTCATCAACCTGCTGAACGCGTTCGACAGCGACGCTGGTGTGGTCGAGTACCCGCCGTTCTGGAACCTGCAGCCGGTGCGCTACGTCGGGGCGGACCCGGTGTCGGGCAAGGCGATCTACAACCTGTCGTCGATCAACCTGCCGAAGTTCACGACCGACAACCTGCGCTCCCGCTGGCAGGGCAAGTTCGGTGTCCGCTGGCGTTTCTAGCGCTCCTCCGAGTCACCGCGGACGGGGCGCCGGACGCGCACACCGCCACAAAAGAAAAGGCCACCCGCGCCGCGCGCGGGTGGCCTGACAGCGTCCGAATTCCCAGGAAGGTAATCTAGTTGCCGGGCGCGGCGCCTGCGGCCTGCCGCATGCCCTCGGTCACGATCCCCACCTTCTCGACGCCCGCGCCGCGCGCGGCGTCGATGACGGCGACGATCTCGCCGTAGCGCAGCGTGCCGGCCCCGACGATGAACATCGTCTTGTCCTTGCGCTGCTCGAAGATGTTGCGCAGACGCGTCTCGAGCTCCTGCAGGCTGATGTCCTGCTTGTTGACCGAGATGCGGCGGTCGGCCGAGTACTCCAGCACGATCTGGCTCGTGTCCGGGGTCGCCTGGTTGGCCGAGCGCGTCTCGAGCGGGAGGTTGATGTCCACGCCCTTCTGCGTGAGCGGCAGTGCCGCCATGAAGATGACGAGCAGCACGAGCAGCACGTCGATGAGCGGCGTGACGTTCATGTCTGCACTGGCGTGCAGCGCCTCGCCCTTGACGACCTTGTCGGCGCCGTAGTGTTGATGATGGCGGCTCATTCGTTGCCTCCCATCGCGCCGGCCTGCAGCTTCTTCTCGGTGATCAGGCCCACGTCCTCGATCTGCGCCTCGCGGAGCTTGTCCATCACGGCCATGATCGCGCTGTAGGGGGCGTCCGTGTCGCCCTTGATCAGCACGATCTTCTCCTTCTGGTCCTCGAGCGCCGACTGGACGCGCGTCAGGAGCTCCGACTCCGGCACGGGCACGCTATTGACGTAGAACCGCTTGTCGGCCGTCACCGCGAGAACGGTCTGATTCTGCGTCTCGGGCTTGTCGCTGCTGTTGCCCGCCTCGGGCAGGCGCACGTCCACGCCCTTCTGCAGCATCGGCGCCACCAGCATCATGATGATGAGCAGCACCAGCATCACGTCGACGAGCGGCGTCACGTTGATGTCGGCCTTGATTCCGCCCTTGGCGCCGCCAACGTCCATTGACATGGCTCAGCTCTCCTTGCTCGCTGAACGGGACCTCGGCGGGCCGGGCGGTGGTACCGCCAGACCCGCACGACCGTCCGCGCCGGCGGTTACGCCGTCTTCTTGATGAAGTAGTCGAGCAGTTCCGACGACGAGTTGTCCATCTCGACGTTGAAGTACTCGATCTTGTTCGTCAAGTAGTTGTAGAACCACACGGCCGGGATCGCCACGAGCAGACCCAGCGCCGTCTCGATGAGCGCCTCGGCGATACCGGCCGACACGGCACCGATGCCGCCCGACCCAGTGGCCGCGATGCCCTGGAACGCGTTGATGACGCCGACGACCGTGCCGAGCAGACCCACGAACGGGGCGGTCGAACCGATCGTCGCGAGCGACGGCACGCCCTTCTTGAGGTCGCTGGCCGTCAGGGCCGAGGCGCGCTGAATGGCCCGGCGCACCGAGTCGAGGACGTCTTCACGAGCGAGCGACGTCCCGCTGTCCTGCTGGAACTGGTACTCCTGCAACCCCGCCAAGACGACCTTGGCCAGGTGGCTGTAGCGGTAGTTCTTCGAGGTCGACAGCGCGATCGCGTCCTTGAGCCGGCCCTCCTTCATGTGCTTGGCCACCTGGGGCGCGTAGAGCTTCGACTGCTTGCGCGCCTGCATGAACGTGTAGATGCGCTCGACGGCGACACCCACGGACCAGAACGACATGATGAAGAGCACGACCGCCACGGCCTTGGCGACCCAGCCCATCTGGCCCCACATCTCAATCAGATTCAAGCCACCTTCCATCTGACCACCCTCCGGAAGCTGTCGTGCAGCTCTGAGCCGGGACGGCCCTCATGGCCCCCGCCCCTGGTTGATACGGACACGTACAAGTGATACGCCGGAACCGAGAGATCTCCTGACTTACTGCAGCGTGAAGTTGACCGTGACGGTCATGATGACCGGCACGGGCACGCCGTTGAGCAGCGTCGGCGTGAATTCCCACTGCCGCACGGCATCGAGCGCCGCCTGGTCGAGCAGCGGGATCGAGCGGAGCACCCGGGCGTCCTTGACCCGGCCGTCCGGTCCGATCGTGGCCTCGATGATCACCACGCCCTGCACGCGCGCCGACTGCGCGATGGGCGGGTAGACGGGGTTGACGTGCTTGATCTTGCTCGGAGGCTTGATGTTGCCCCCCACGCGCACCGGCTGCTGCGGGGGCGGAGGCGGCGGGGGCGCCTCTGGCAGCCCACCAACGACGCCACCGACCACGCCACCGGGCACGCCACCCTCGACGCCGCCCGGCACACCCTCGGTGGCCGCCAGGCCCGTCTCGGGCGCGATCTCGGACGGCGCCTCGACCGGAGCCGCCGCGGGGTTGGTCATCACCTCTGGGATCTTCGGAGCCGCGGCCGCCGGCGGGGGCGGCGGGGGCGGCGGTGGGGGTGGCGGCGGAGCCGCCACGAACGCCATCATCGCCGGGGGGGTCGGCAGCACGTCAGCCGCCATCAACGGGATGATGATCAAGCCGATGATCAGCACGACGTGAATGAGAATCGACAAGGGGACGGTGTACCACTTCTTCGATCCCACCTTGATCGATGGGTTCACGACGTCGGTGAACAGCTCTCGAGGCACGGTGTCGACCTCCTCACCCGTTTGTGACGGCCCGCCCGGCCGGCCAAAGAGGACCGATTATAGTCAGCGGCAAAAAACGGTGTCAAACCACGCCGATTGCCTTGTTAGACACCGGCGCGAGCCGGATGGCACCATCGGGCGGCCCGTGGCCTGCCTCGCCGGCGCCGCATGATTCTACACCTGCTGCCCCCCCTGGATCCGCATCCCGTAAAACGACCGCCAGACGAAGCACACCCCGACCAGGAAGAACACCAGCGCGAGCGCGTGGCTCACCGTGGCCCCGTGGCGGGCCGCCAGGAAGACCCCGAGCTCGACGGCCAGCAGTCCGAAGAGCGTCGTGAACTTGATGACCGGGTTCATCGCGACCGACGACGTGTCCTTGAAGGGATCGCCGACCGTGTCGCCGACCACGGTCGCGGCATGCAGGTCGGTCCCCTTCAGCTTCAGCTCGGTCTCCACGATCTTCTTCGCGTTGTCCCAGGCGCCACCGGCGTTGGCCATGAAGATCGCCTGGTAGAGACCGAAGTTCGCGATCGAGATGAGGTAGCCGATGAAGAAGAACGGCTCCACGAACGCGAACGCCAGCGTCGAGAAGAACACGGCCAGGAAGATGTTGAACATCCCCCGCTGCGCGTACTGGGTGCAGATGGCCACCACCTTCTTGCTGTCCTCGACCGAGGCCTTCGTCACCCCCTCGAGGCGGATGTTGCGCTTGATGAACTCGACGGCACGGTAGGCGCCCGTGGTCACCGCCTGCATCGACGCGCCGGTGAACCAGTAGATCATCGCCCCGCCCGTGATCAGGCCGAGCAGGAAGGGCGGGTGCAGGATCGAGAGTCGGGCCACGTCGGTCGTCAGGCCCTGCGTCAGCGCGACGATGATCGAGAAGATCATCGTGGTGGCGCCGACGACCGCCGTGCCGATGAGCACAGGCTTCGCGGTGGCCTTGAACGTGTTGCCGGCTCCGTCGTTCTCCTCGAGCAGGTCTTTCGCGACCGAGAAGTCCGGCGTGAACCCGAAGTCGCGCGAGACTTCCTCCCTGATTCCCGGCACCGACTCGATCAGCGACAGCTCGAACACCGACTGGGCGTTGTCGGTGACGGGACCGTACGAGTCCACGGCAATCGTCACCGGACCCATGCCGAGGAACCCGAACGCCACGAGGCCGAACGCAAACACGGCCGGGGCCTGCATCAGGGCGTCGAGCCCCGCCTGGCTCACGAGAAACGCGACGGTCATCAGGCCCATGATCGTCAGGCCCAGCCAGTACGCGCTGAAATTGCCAGCGACCAGCCCCGACAGGATATTGAGCGACGCGCCGCCCTCGCGCGACGAGCTCACCACCTCGGCCACGTGACGCGAGCGCGTCGAGGTGAAGACCTTCACCAGCTCGGGAATGATGGCGCCGGCGAGCGTGCCGCACGTGATCACGGTGGAGAGCTTCCACCAGAGGCTCGTGTCGCCGCCGAGATCCGGGACGATCAGCCACGACACGATGTAGGTCAGCACGACCGAGACGATCGACGTCACCCAGACAAGCTGCGTCAGGGGCGCCTCGAAGTGCATCTTCGCTGCCTCGCCGTGCCGCGCCTTGGTCACCCGGTTGCTGAACTCGTAGGACAAGCCCGACGCAATCACCATCATCACGCGCATCGTGAAGATCCACACCAGCAGCTTCACCTGGATGAGCGGGTCCCTCACGGCCAGCATGATGAACGTGATGAGCGCCACGCCGGTGACGCCGTAGGTCTCGAACCCGTCGGCCGTCGGCCCGACCGAATCGCCCGCGTTGTCGCCGGTGCAGTCGGCGATGACGCCGGGGTTGCGCGCGTCGTCCTCCTTGATGTTGAAGACGATCTTCATCAGGTCGGACCCGATGTCGGCGATCTTCGTGAAGATGCCGCCGGCAATGCGCAGCGCCGCGGCCCCGAGCGACTCGCCGATGGCAAAGCCCAGGAAGCACGGGCCCGCGTAGTCGCCAGGGATGAACAGCAGAATCGCCAGCATGAACAGCAGCTCGACGCTGATGAGCATCATGCCGACACTCATGCCGGCGTGGAGCGGGATCTCGTAGACCGGGAACGCCTTGCCTCTCAGGCTGGCAAACGCCGTCCTCGAGTTCGCCAGCGTGTTGATCCGGATGCCGTACCACGCGACCCCATAGCTCCCCCCCATCCCGATGAGGCTGAAGAGCAGGATGACGAGAATCTTGAACACGCTGAGCCCGGTGAGCGCGAAATAGAGCACGATGACCGTGCCGATGAAGAGCTCGAGCACGAGCAGCAGCTTGCCCTGCTGGATGAGGTAGGTCTTGCACGTCTCATAGATGAGTTCGGACACGTCGGCCATCGACCGGTGCACCGGCAGCCGGCTCACCTGCCGGTACGTTGCCAGGCCGAACAACAGACCGGCGACGCAGACGATCAGACCGAACAGGAGGAGTTGGTGGCCGTTCACGCCCAGGAAGTTGCCCTGCGCGAGGTCGGGCAAGGTGATGTTCACCTCGCCACCCGGTGTGTGCTGGGCGACACCGGGCGCCCCGTGCTCGGCCACCTGCCCAGAGACCCGCACGGGCGCGGACGCCAAGAGCACGCCAACGAGAGCGACGAGGCCGAGCGCCCGACACAGGACGCGGGCCGGCAGTCGAATTCCGACGAATGTGTTGTGTTCCATGTGCGTGCTGTCAGGTCCGGGGGGCGGCGGAGAAAACGGCAAATCGTACCCGCGGGCCAAAAAGCCTGTCAAGCGCGGCCCGACACCCCGCGGCCCGTCCTGACTGTGAGGGGCATGCCCGTGCCGCCCGTGAGGAACACCCGGACCCCGTCCTCCACCGACAGGTCGGGGAAGCTCACGGCCGCGAGGGGGAACACGAACACGTCACCAAGATAGAGGTGGTTGGTCGGCACGTACACCGCCACCATCGGTTCCGGCCCTGCGCCCCGCTCGACGGTGAACTCCCGCGTGAGGAACCCGAGCGCGAGGCCGGTCTTGGGCAGTTCGACGAGCACGACTCGCTTGAACCCGGCGTCGTTGTCGGGGTTGAACGCGGCCACGAGTTGCTTGACGGGCGAGTAGATGGTCTTGAAGACGGGCACCATCAGGAGAAATCGCTCGCCGGCCTGCAGGACCCGACTGCCGAGCACGTTGGTCGCGACCGCGCCCACGATCAGCACGGCCACCGCCGTCGTCATCAGGCCGAGCCCCGGGATCTCGACTCCCAGCCACCGCGTGAACAACGGCCCGACGAACCCGTCGAGCACCTGAAAGATCCACACGAGCGCGGCGACGCTGATGACCAGCGGCACCGTGATGAAGAACCCCGTCAGGAAGCTCCGTCGCAGCCACTGCATCACACGTTCACCGCGCGACCCACACGAGCACCACGATCGCCAGAGCGATTCGGTACCAGGCAAACACGTCGAGGCGGTGGTGCCCCAGGTACCGGAGGAAGTACTTGATCGTCAGGTATCCGACCACGGCCGACGTGGCCAGGCCAACGCCGAAGAGCGTCGCCGTCGGCCCGTCGAGGCCAATCTGCACCAGCGACAAGCCTTCCCGCGCGGCAGCTGCCGCAATCGCCGGCACGCCGAGCAGGAACGAGAATCGCGCGGCTGATTCGCGCCGCAGGCCCAGCAGCATCCCGATGGTGATGGTCGCCCCCGACCGGGACACGCCCGGCACGAGGGCGGACGCCTGCGCCACACCGAGCGCCACGGCGTCGGCCATCGACAACGTCGACTCGTCGCGCCCGCGGTTGCGAAGGCGCTCGACCAGCAGGAGGCCAAGAGCCCCGACGAAGAGGGTGATGACGGTCACACCCGGCGTCCTGAGCCGAGACTCGATGAAGTCGCCAAAGAGCAGCCCGACGACGACCGCCGGCACCGTGCCGACGACGACCAGGCGCAGCAGCGTCGCGGGCCGGCCCTCGGCCCGCGGCCTCAGCCCGGCCGCGGCCATCGCCCGCAAATCGTCCCAGAAGTACGCCACCACCGCGAGGAGCGTGCCGACATGACACGCGACGTCGAACGCCAGCCCCAGGGCGTCGGCGTCCCACCCGAACAACGCGCGCCCCAGAATGAGGTGTGCCGAGCTCGAGATCGGCAGGAACTCGGTCAGCCCCTGCACCACGCCGAGCAGCGCCGCAACCAGCCACGTCACGACGCGGCCATCCCCGGCGCGCCGCTAGGCCTTGGCCCGGCGGGCCGGCTTCTTGCCGCGCGCGTTGTCGGACGTCGGCACGCTGTCGACCCGTGCGGCCGCCTTGCGCCCCGACATGATGATGGCGATGGCCGACGCGATGAACACCGTCGAGTAGGTGCCGCTGACGATGCCGACGAGCATCGTGAAGGCAAAGCCCTCGAGCACCTCGCCACCGTAGAGGTACAGCGCCAGCACGGCGAGGAAGGTCGTGCCGGCCGTGATGATCGTTCGTCCCAGCGTCTGATTGACGCTGGTGTTCACGATGTGGGCCAACGAGTCGCGCCGCATCGTGCGGAAGTTCTCGCGCACCCGGTCGAAGATCACGATCGTGTCGTTCACCGAGTAGCCGGTGATGGTGAGGATCGCCGCCACGACGTTGAGCGACAGCTCGTACCCGAAGAACGTCAGGAACGCAATCGTCACGAAGATGTCGTGGAAGGTCGCCGCGATCGCCCCCACGGCGAACGAGAACCGGAACCGCAGCGCGATGTAGATGGTGATGCCGATGATCGACGCCACCGTGGCGAGGATGCCCTTGCGCTGCAGGTCGGCCCCGATCACGGGTCCCACGACCTCCGTCGAGAGCACCTCGAACTTGCCGACATTGGCCCGCTCGACGAGCGAGAGCACCTGCCGGGCCCCTTCCTCGAGGTTGAAGCCCTGCTCGGTGCCCATCTGCGGCAGCCGCACGAGGATCTCGTTCGCGTCCGCCGCCCCATACTTCTGGACGACCTTCTCGCCCGGGATCGACGCGACTGCGTTTCGCACCGATTCTTCGCTGACGGGCGACTCGAACCTGAGCACGACGATGGTGCCGCCGGAGAAGTCGATGCCGAGCGGCAATCCGCCACGGGCGATGAGAACCGCGATCCCGGCAGCGACCACGATCGCCGACAACGCCAGCGCATGCCAGCGCCAGCGCAAGAAGTCGTAGTTGGGATTGGTGAAGATCTTCATGGACCCGGCCTAGATGCTCAGGGTCGCGGCTTGACGCCGGCTGAGCGCGAGTTCAAACAGCGTGCGCGACACGAACACCGCGGTGAATACGTTGGAGAGCAGCCCGAAGAACAACGTCGTCGCGAACCCGCGAATCGGGCCCGTGCCGAACTGGAAGAGGAAGCCCGCCGCGATCAGCGAGGCCACGTGCGTGTCGAGAATCGTCAGGAACACGCGGTCGAAGCCGGCCGCCACGGCCGCCTTCACCCCCTTGCCAGCCCCGATCTCCTCCTTGATGCGCTCGAAGATCAGCACGTTCGAGTCGACGCCCATGCCAATCGTCAGGATGAACCCCGCCACGCCCGGCAGCGTCATCGTCGCGTCCACGTACGCCATGAAGCCGAGCAGGATCACCAGGTTCATGGCGACGGACACGATGGCGTTGATGCCGGCGAGCTTGTAGTAGACGAGCATGAAGATCGCGACCAGCCCGAGACCGACGAGCGAGGCCATGATGCCCGCGCGCACCGAGTCGGCGCCGAGCGATGGGCCGACCGTCCGCTCCTCGAGGTAGGTGAGTGACGCCGGAAGCGCGCCGGACCGAAGCACGAGCGAGAGGTCCTGCGCCTCGTTCTGGGTGAAGCTGCCCGTGATGCGCCCTTCGTCGGTGATGCGGGAGTCGATGCGCGGGGCCGACTGCACCCGGCCGTCGAGGATGATCGCCAGGAAGCGACCGACGTTCTCGCCGGTCACGCGGCCAAACTTCCGCGCGCCCTCCTGGTTCAGGGAGAACTGCACCGCCGGCCGGTTGTTCTCGTCGAGCGACGGCCGCGCGTTCCGCAGGTCACGCCCCGTGATGGCGGCGGTCCGACGCACGAGGTAGTAGATGGTGCCGCCCGGCTGCCCGACGAATCCGTCGGCGTCGACGCCCGAGACGACCTCCATCCCCGCCGGCACCGAGCCGCCCGACGCCGAGAGCAGCGCCTCGCGCGTCGGGGCGGGCCCCTGTTCGACGAGCTTGAGCTCGAGCAGCGCCGTCGAGCGGATGATCTCCTTGGCGCGTCCCACGTCGCTCACCCCGGGCAACTGCACGAGGATCTGGTCGCCCGCCATGCCATACGGGGCCACGACAGGCTCGGCCACCCCGAGCTCGTTGACCCGGCGCTCGATGGTCTGCAGGGCCTGCTTGACAGCCTCGTCCCGCAGCGTGACCACCACGTTCGGCTTCAACTCGAACGTGTACGTTCCGCCAGCGCCCGACTGCCGGTTGAACCCGCCCTGGGTCTGCTCGTCGGCAATCCGCCGGAACTCGGCATCCTGCCCCCCGGGCACGCCCTGCACCTGAAACCGGGTGGGGCTCTCGGCGCTGACACCCTGGATCGCGATGTTGCGACGCGCCAGCTCCTCCCGGAGCCGCTCCATCGTCGTCTCCGTCTCGACCCGCAGCGCATCGTCGGTCTGCACCCGGAGCACCAGGTGCACGCCACCCTGCAGGTCGAGCCCGAGGTGCACCTTCTCGCGGGGCGGCCAGAAGGCCCACACGGCGAGGGCGAGCACGACCAGGATGGTCACAACTTTCCAGCGGAGATTCTTGTTCATGGGAAATGTCTAGGTGGTGCCCGCGTCGGGCACGACCGGATCCTGCCCCTGGTAGCCGGCGACCGCGGCCTTTGCGAACTTGATCCGCGTCTTGTCGTCCACCTGCAGGGTCACCGTGAGGTCGTCCATCTTGGTGATGACCCCGTAGACCCCCGACGTCGTGACGACCTTGTCGCCCGCCTTGAGAGCGGCCTGGAACTCGGCGACCTTCCGCTGCCGGCGCTTCATCGGCAGCAGGATGATGAAGTAGAAGATGGCCAGGATCGCCGCGAAGGGGACGAGCTGCACCCAGATCGGGGCAGCCCCGTCGGGCGGAGCGGCCATGGCAACAACGGGCGGGAACGCGAACGCGATCGTCATGGGTCTCTGTGGGTTGTCGGGCGCCGAGCGAACGCGGCGAGGAACCCTTGCCGGAACCGCTCGAACGACCCAAACTCGATAGCCTCCCTGATTCGGCGCATCGTGTCAAGGTAGAAGTGCAAATTGTGCAACGTGTTAAGCGTGGCAGAGGTCATTTCCTGGGCCACCGCCAGGTGCCGCAGGTAGGCACGCGAGAAGTGCCGGCACGTGTAACAGGAGCAGTCGGGATCGACCGGCTGGTCGTCCTCGGCGAAGCGGGCGTTGCGGATGTTGATCGGTCCGCGGCTGGTGAACAGCTGGCCGTTGCGCGCGTTCCGCGTTGGCAGGACGCAGTCGAACAGGTCGATGCCGCGCGCCACGCACTCGACCAGGTCGTCGGGCATGCCCGTGCCCATCAGGTAGCGCGGCCGATCGTCGGGCAGCCGTGCCGCCGTCGACCCGACGATGTCGTACATGAGAGCGACGGGCTCGCCCACGCTCAGGCCGCCGATGGCATAGGCGTCGAACCCGATGTCGACCGTTCGGTCCGCGCTTTCCCCACGAAGCTCCCCGAACGTGCCCCCCTGCACGATGCCGAACTGCACCTGCCCCGGGTTCGACACGTGCACGTCCGCTCGCCCCGATCGGACGTCGGCGAAACGCTGGCGGCCGCGGCGAGCCCATCGCAGCGTCCGCTCCATGGCGGCGCGCGCGTCCGGCTCGCTCACAGGCCACGACGGGCACTCGTCGAGGATCATGGCGATGTCGGATCCGAGGCGTGCCTGGATGTCGACGGCGCGCTCTGGCGTCAGCGTGTGCGCGCTGCCGTCGAGGTGCGAACGAAACTGGACGCCGTCGTCGTCGACCGTGCGGCGGTCGCCGAGCGAGAACACCTGGTAGCCGCCGCTGTCGGTGAGAATGGCACCGGGCCAGCCCATGAAACGGTGCAGGCCTCCGCGACGGGCGATGAGCTCGTCGCCTGGCCTGAGCGACAGGTGATAGGTGTTGGCCAGGATGATCGAGGCGCCGAGCCCCGCGACGTCGCGTGACGTGATCGCCTTCACGGCCCCGCGCGTGCCGACGGGCATGAAGGCGGGCGTGTCGACCACGCCGTGCGGCGTGGTCATGCGCCCGCGGCGCGCCGGCCCATCGCGAGCGATCAGCGTGAACCCGAACGGCGTCGGCATTGCGTTATACTAGCGTCGACTCGGTCACACAATCCCTCTAGCGTTCGGAACAACCAGTGAAGCGTCTGCGTGTCGGCGTCATCTACGGCGGTCGCTCCGGCGAGCACGAGGTCTCGCTCGCCTCGGCCGCCTCGGTCATCGCGAACCTCGACAAGAAGCGGTACGAGGCGGTCCCCATCCGCATCGAGAAGGATGGTCGTTGGACGCTGCCCGACCGGCCGCCGACCGCCCTCTCGGCGGCCGACGTGATCGGTCAGGCGCGGCTCGACGCCGCGCGGTCGGCCCGGGCGAGCCGCGAGGTGCAGATGCTCGCGCGGCCCGGTGGTGACACGCTCCTCACGTTCGATCGGCCCGGCAGCGATCCCGGGATCCACCTCGAGCGCACACCCGTGACGGGGCTCGCGCTCGACGTCATCTTCCCGGTGCTGCACGGTCCGTACGGCGAGGATGGCACCGTGCAGGGCCTCCTCGAGCTGGCGGGCGTTCCGTACGTGGGTGCGGGGGTCCTGGCGTCGGCCGTCGGCATGGACAAGGCCGCCATGAAGCTCGTGTTCGCGGCCTCGGGCCTTCCGACCCCCGACTACGTGGTCGTCCGGCG
>JAFNAJ010000174.1 GCA_017860085.1 Acidobacteriota bacterium
CCGGCAACGCCTGTCGTGCTTTGCCAGTTTGTCACTGTCCCAAGAAAGGTGAGTGTCCCCATTTTCTGAAGCGACGGCGATGTAAGCTTGCTCGCATGGTCGTCGAGATTCTCTGGTTTGCGCTCGGCTTGGTGGCCCTGGTCGCCGGCGCCGAACTGCTGGTACGCGGTGCGTCGGGCCTCGCGCTGTCGTTTGGC
Organism: Acidobacteriota bacterium; assembly: GCA_017860085.1. Lineage (GTDB taxonomy): Bacteria > Acidobacteriota > Vicinamibacteria > Vicinamibacterales > JAFNAJ01 > JAFNAJ01. The sequence continues at coordinate 198 of JAFNAJ010000174.1, forward strand.
ATCTCGCCCCTGGTGGTGGGGCTCACCATTGTGGCGTTTGGCACCAGCGCGCCTGAGGTGGCCGTGTCGGTCGGATCGGCGCTCGACGGCCGGGCGGACATCGCCGTCGGCAACGTGGTGGGGAGCAACATCTTCAACGTCCTGTTCATCCTGGGGCTCTCGGCCCTGATCACGCCGCTCGTCGTCAACGCGCAACTGATTCGGCAGGAGGTGCCGATCATGGTGGGCGCGTCATTCCTGCTGGCCTTCCTGGTGCTCGATCGGTCGATTGGTCGTCTCGACGCAGTGCTGTTGTTTGGCCTGCTCATCGCCTACACGCTGTTTCTGGTGGTGCAGTCGCGCAAGGAGACACGGGCAACGAAGGATGAGTACCAGGAGGAGGTCGATCGGATCTCGCGGGGGCGCTGGGACGATCACTGGGCCGTGCAAGGCGTGCTCGTCGTCATGGGGCTGGCGTTGCTCGTTGTCGGGTCCGACTGGCTGGTTGGCGCGGCCGTGGCGTTTGCCAGAGCGTTTGGCGTGAGTGATCTCGTGATCGGGCTCACCATCGTAGCCGCGGGCACGTCGATGCCAGAGGTCGCGACGTCGGTGACGGCCGCGTTCAAGGGCGAACGGGACATTGCCGTGGGCAACGTGGTGGGCAGCAACACGTTCAACATCCTGGGATGTCTGGGCTTCACGGGGCTGGTGGCGTCTGCGGGAATCCCAGTGGCGCCGGCCGTGCTCAACTTCGACCTCTGGGTGATGCTGGCGGTTGCCGTCGGGTGCCTGCCGGTGTTCTTCACCGGGCGCGAGATCGCGCGGTGGGAGGGGGGTGTCTTTCTCGGCTACTACGTGGCGTATGCGGCCTATCTCGTGTTGAGCGCTCAGCAACACGACTTGCTGCCCGCGTTTTCGGCCGCGATGCTCTGGTTCGTCATCCCGCTGACGGTGGTCACGCTAGCTGTCGTGCTCGTCCGCGCCCTCCGGTAGGAAAAGGGGACACTCATCTTTTTCGCGCGTCAATCTTTTGACGCGGAGACAGTGGGATTGCTGCGTGGGCCCTTACGACATCCGTACGTGGGCCGTCGTCCTCTGGGAACGGTCTCGCAAGTTGCGTCGACGACGAATAACGGCGGCCGATTCGCGGGACGTGCTGGCAGGGCTCTTGATGGCGTTCCGCCCAGGAACGTCGAGGCCCCATGCCACGCATCGCTCGCGTCGTCGCGCCAAACAGCGTCCATCACGTGCTGAACCGCGGGAACCGCAGGGCAAGGATCTTCCACAAGGCTGCGGATTACGCGGCGTTCGTGAACCTGCTGGGCGAGGTGGCCACTCGCTTCGACATGCGGCTGCTCGCCTATTGCCTGATGCCCAACCACTGGCACCTAGTGCTGTGGCCGCGCGACGGCAGTGAGATTCCTGCGTACATGCGGTGGCTCTCGAATACACATGTTCGCCGCTACCACCATCACTATGGCTCGACGGGCACAGGACACCTGTACCAAGGACGCTACAGCGACTTCCTCGTGCAGCAGGACCGCCACTTGCTAACCGTGCTGCGCTACGTGGAGGCGAATCCGCTGAGAGCCGGGCTGGTCGATCGTGCGGAACACTGGGCCTGGTCGAGCCTGTCGCGTTCGTGCGCGCAAGACGGGACGGGCCTGCTCACCGAGTGGCCGGTCCCGCGGCCGTCCGACTGGACCACGTTTGTGAACGCCGCCCCAGCGCCGAGCGAACTCGGGGACCTGAGGCTGTCCGCGCAGCGTGGGAGGCCCTTCGGGTCGCCGACGTGGCAGGTGGCGACGGCGGCGCGCCACGGCCTCGGGTTCACGCTGCAGCCCAGAGGTCGGCCAAGCGGCATGCCTCCACCAGAGAGGCGATTGTGAATCAAGACGTGACGGCGCGGTTGTCCACTATTTGAGAACGCGAAAAAGGTGAGTGTCCCCTTTTCCTAGCACTCCACCAGGATGCGGGCGGCGGCGCGCAGGCCGAGCACCTCGCGACGGCCGCGGCCGAGTGTCACGGCCAGCGAGTCGGTGGCTGCATCGCGCGACCGGACGGTGAGCCGCGTGCCGGGCCGCAGACCGAGCTTCTCGATCGCGCGCAGGAACGCCGCATCGTGGTCCGAGACGCGCGCCACCCGCACACGGCGGCCGGGCTCGACCTGGTCGAGCGGCGTCGCGGCGCTGCTGCCGAACTCTCCAGCGGCCGACGGAATCGGGTGCCCGTGCGGATCGGCGCCGGGTCGCCCGAGCAACTCGTCAATCCGATCCACGACGCGCTCGGATACCGCGTGCTCGAGGCGCTCGGCCTCCTCGTGCACCTCACTCCAGTCGAGCCGAAGCACCCGCACGAGGAAGAGCTCGACCAGCCGGTGACGCCGGAGGACGCGCACGGCCAGCTGGCGCCCTTTGTCCGTCAGTCGCGCGCCGCCATACGCCTCGTAATCGACCAGGCCTGACTCCGCGAGGGTCTTGACCATCGTGGTCACCGACGCTGGCGTCACGCCGAGCGCCGCCGCCAGCGCGCCATTCGATGCGCGCTCCCCAGGACCGCCCTGCTCGATCAGGAAGATCTGCTTGAGGTAGTCCTCGACGTTCGACGTCGCCATGCGCACGTCCCCTCGTCACCCCGCGACCAGGCGCCACGTCTGCGCCACAAAGAAGCACAGCAAGAAGCCCATGAACAAGGGCAGCAGCGCCGAGACCACTGTCCACTTCACGCTCCCGGTCTCCTTCCAGATCGTGTAAATCGTGGTGGAGCACGGATTGTGGACGAGGCTGAACAGCATCAGGCAGACGGCCGTGAGCAGCGTCCAGCCGCTGGCCGCCAGCAGCGCGCCCGTGCCGGCCGTCGACTCGAGCTCGAACATCACCCCGGCGCCAGCACCTGCACCAGCAGTCCCGGTCAACAGCACGGTGAGCATCAAGATCGTGGGTACCACGATCTCGTTCGCCGGGATCGCCACGACGTAGGCGAGCAGGATCACGCCCGACAGGCCAATCAGCCAGCCGAATGGCTGCAGCCAGGCGACGAGCTGGGCCGCGAGGCTGGCGTCGCCATACGGGATGTTGGCGACCAGCCAGATCACGGCGCCCGCCGGCATCGCGAACACCACCGCCCGCCACAAGACGTAGAGGGTGCGGTCGACGAGCGAGGTGTACAGCGTCTTCAGGACGCGCGGCGGCCGGTAGGGGGGCAGCTCCAGGCTGAACGCCGACACCTCGCCTCGCAGGAGCGTCCGCGACAGCAGCCACGACGTGGCGAAGGTGAAGACGACACCCAGCACGGCCACGCCGACCACGGCGAATGCCGAGACGAGCCCGGCCCAGTGCGCGGGCACGGCACCACCAATGAAGATCGTCGCCACCAGGATCTGCGTCGGCCATCGCCCGTTACAGATCGCGAAATTGTTGGTGATGATCGCGATGAGGCGCTCGCGCGGGCTCTCGATGATGCGTGCGGCCACCACGCCGGCCGCGTTGCAGCCCCACCCCATCGCCATCGTGAGGGCTTGCTTGCCGTGCGCGCCGACGCGTCGGAACGTGCGGTCGAGGTTGAACGCCACGCGCGGCAGGTAGCCAAAGTCCTCGAGCAGCGTGAACAGCGGAAAGAAGATGGCCATCGGGGGCAGCATCACGCTGACGACCCACGCCGTGGCGAGGTACATGCCGTCAATCAAGAGGCCATCGAGCCACCACGGCAGGCCGATCGCGGCCGCAGCCGACTTGAGGAGCGGGTGAGCGGTGTCGATGAACAGCCCCGCCAGCAACCCGGAGGGCACGTTGGCGCCGGCAATGGTGAGCCAGAAGACCGCGGTGAGCATGGCCACCATGAGCGGCACACCCCACATGCGGCTGGTCACCAGGCGGTCGATGGCGCGATCGAGATCGAATCGGCGTGGCCCGCCGGCCCTCGTCACGGTTCGGTCGGCAATCCGTGCAGCCTCCGTGTAGACCGCCTCCATCAGTGACTGATGGAAATCCGGACCAACCTGCCACCGCAGCCTCGACGCCAGATCGAGGACTCCCGCCACCGCCCGTACATCTGGCGGCCCGGCAGGGGGCGCCCCGTTCGATCCGGGCGCGCCGTACAACCCGCCCAACTCGCCGCCGACGAGCGCGTTTTCGACACGCTCGTCCCCGTCAAGGAGTCGCAACGCCACCCACTGCGCATTTGGCAGCTGTGGGTGGAGCCTCAGCACCGCCTCCGTCAACTGCCTCACGGCATGCTGGAGCGCGGGCGATCGTGCTCCGACGCGGTGCGGCGTGGCCGTTGCGTCGCCGCGCGCGACCTCGGCGATCGCCTGCATCAACTCGGGCAGGCCTTCGCCGTAGCGTGCCGCAGTGGGAACGACCCGCACACCGAGATCGCGCGCCAGCCGGCGCGGATCAACGTCGAGCCCACGCCGCCTGGCCTCGTCCATGAGGTTGAGGCAGACCACGGCCCGATCGGTGATCTCGAGCACCTGCAGCACCAGGTTCAAGTTCCGCTCGAGGCACGTGGCATCGACGACGACCACCGTGACGTCGGGCTGGCCGAAGAGGAGGAAGTCGCGCGCGACCTCCTCGTCCAGGCTCGCCGAGAGCAACGAGTAGGTGCCAGGCAGGTCGACGAGCTTGTAGCGATGCCCGCCGGCTGCGAAGCCACCCTCGGCGCGTGTCACCGTCTTGCCCGGCCAGTTGCCGGTGTGCTGACGCAGTCCGGTCAGCGCGTTGAAGACCGTGCTCTTGCCGGTGTTCGGATTCCCAGCCAGCGCGACGACGAAGTCGTGGCCCGCCATGTCGACGCCGAGCTTCTGAAGGTTCGGGAGGTGGTGTGCCGGGCAGGAGGCGCACGCCTCGGGGCTCGGATGGCTCACGACGCTGCCTCCGCGCGCTTCTGCACGTAGATCTGGTCGGCCTGTTCACGCCGGAGGGCGATGAGCGCCCCCCGGATGCGGTAGGCCGTCGGATCGCCGCTGGGCCCTCGGAGCTCGTGGGTCACCACCGTGCCCGGCACCAGGCCCAGGTCGAGCAGTCGTCGACGCTGCACTCCGCGGCACGACGTCGCCAAGGCAATCACCTCGCCCTGCTCACCCGGGCCAAGGGCCGACAGTGGGGTCATCGGCCGGGCGTCGACCGGCGCCTCGATCGGCAGGACCGTGATGTTGGCGGCCACGACGGGCGCCACCACCACCTCCTCGGTTTCGGCGGCGAGTCGGATGCGCTGGGACGAGCGCTCGAGGACCCGCACGCGCATCCCCGGCACCAGACCAGTGGCCGCGATCTGCGCGAACACGGCTTCGGGCTCGTCCTCGATGTGCACGATGGCCCCCACCTCGTCCGGCGCCAGTTGCGTGAGCGGCGTGCCCTGGAACGGTGGCACCTCGCCGCTTGGCATCGGGATGGGGTCGCCGTGCGGATCGAAGCGCGGGTTGCCCAGCGTGGCCGCCAGCGCGTCGGCCTGCTCGTCGGTCGTGTGGTGCTCCTTGCGTTCCGCGCGAGAGTGCCACTCGCGCGCGTCGAGGCCGGTCTCGTCCGCCAGGTAGCGTTCCCACAGGCGGTGTATGCGGACGACGCGAAGCGCGTGACGGCTACCCTCGGTCGTCAGGTGCAGCCCACGCGCGTCGTGACGCACCAGGTCCAGTCGGCCCAGCCGCTCCACGAGCTCGGCAGCCTCGCGCCCGCCGAGCCCCAGTGCCCCCGCAAGGCTCTCCAGCGTCACCGGCAGCTGGCGATACTCGCCGTCCCAGAGGTGCTTGAGGGCGTCTTCGACCCGGATGCGATCCGACGCAGCGAGGCCT